>DBYG01000053.1:5297-10427 GCA_002310175.1 Bacteroidales bacterium UBA1192 | reverse complement strand
ACAAAAAATAGTACAAAAGGGGTCTGTCCCCTTTTGTAAGAAACACAGATATCGGAGTCGTGTATATATGGACACCTTTATGGTGGGGATGAGCAGGCTTTGTGACCTGCTCATTCTTGTTTAGGTAGTTGGGGATATGAGGAGGAAATGTGGGGCTTTCTTCTTTTTGATTTGTTTGTTATGGGCAGACGGGACGGACTGACCTACCTGCAAAGCGGTAATCAAAACTTACATATTGATTTCCTGAACCGAAGCCCAGGTAATAATTAAAACCGGGATACTCAGTATTGAGTGAACAGGAGTGATAGCCACCAGATGAATTGTACAAATTGATATTTGAATAACTGAAACCGCCGGGAGCTGGAAGGAAAATGGAACGATCTGTGAAACCTTCCTTCTTACTAGTGATGCGATATCCATTCACATTATTGATGGTTGTCCAGGTCCAGGTACAGTTCTCAATCAGTTCATCGAACTCTGCCTTGGTAGGCATTCGCCATTGGCCGCCCCATTTGACATGGGCAACGTCATCGGCAGGTTCAAGCGTTTCCAGATGATCAACCTTACCGCATTTATCTATGCCGTTATACTTATTCAATGAATTATAGAGGACACTATCACACCACTGATATGAAAACTCGCTGTAATAACTCTTGGGGACAGTCTCACCCCAGGCATAAAAATCCCCGCTGTCCTCTGGCTTATAAGCTCCCACATTACAGGTTGCCCACTTTACGCTTAGGCCTAAATCAACGTATTCATGCGGTTCTTCCATATTCGATGTGTGCTTATTATGCCAGGATATAAGATCAAGCGCAACGATATACAGATTAACGCCATACTTTGGGACTATCTTTCCGTTATGGGAGATGTAAGAACCTCCCTGAACATCTTCACGGTACCACATGTATTTTTCCAGAGGACGGGTATTCATCTGATATTTTCTTGGAACATCAATCTGAATGCGCAAGGATGAATATGACCTGATACCCATATTGAAGTCCTTCTCCAGCGCCTGGCTGTAACCAACGTACCATTGACCTCCATTACCACTGTAAACGTCATAGCAATGCTGCGAATCCAGGCCGCAAACTGAGTCACCTATATGTTCTATTGACATAAGGCAATAATTATATACGGTATGGCGGCGCGTCTTATCAGAATAGTCATAGAAGTATTCGCCACTATATGAGCCTTGCAGAACCTTCTCAACATGATATTTGGTTCTGAGTGATGGATATTCAAACGGCAGGAAAGGATCCTCAACCTTTACAGTTCTCTGCTGTACAGCTTTTACAATAACAAATGAACGCTCCCTTTGCCTTGTCTGGCAAGTAACAGAACTACATACAAACAGAAGCAACAGAGCTAAATATTTCTTCATAATTCATTCTTTTGTGACAAATGTAAGAACTGAAGTATCAACAGAACAACAAATATGCGCTGCAATTCTGTTGCATTTGGTACAAAAGGGGTTTGTCCCCTTTTGTACCGGCAGTTCCCCTTCAAGGATCTTCAGTGAGGACAGAGGGACATTTGGGATATAGAAAATAAAACCATACATTTGCACATAGTCCTACTAAATTATTGCTTATGAAAAAGTTTGCACTTGTCCTTGTTTCAGTGCTTCTTGTACTGTCGTGCGGTAACAGGAAATCGCGTCTGTTGTTTGAGGTCCATGAGGTTGATTACAGGAATAAGTCCGATATCACTCTCACGGGTGTCCCGGTTAAAACCGAGTGGCCGATTGACATATATGTCATTGGCGTATGTGATTCATTCCTGCTGGTTCAATCCGGGGAAAAAACCAATATGCTGTATGTCTATTCCGATGAGCTGGAACTGAAGGGCCGATTCTGCAACATCGGCCGAGCCAGAAACGAATTCCTTTCAATGCCATCATGGAATTCAAAACAGATTCTCAGGAATTCCCAGGGTGATGCGTTGCTGCCGTTCCTAACCCATGATCAAGGCGTCAAGGTGGTGGATCTGCAGGAATCACTTGCTGCCCAGAGTGCAGTCATCGCTTCGCAGAATGGTTTTACCGGCGAAAGCATTTATGAACATGAGAGTCCGGCGCAAGACGGGCGCATTGCCAGACTGCATACCTATGGGGATTGTATTTTCCTTGATGATAATATCAACTACAGATTCGAGTACTACGATCCCATAATCCTGTATGGCGAGGTCCATAAAGAGCCCAGTTGTTTCGTTACGCGTGATTCTGCCCGAATCAAAGAAATCAGGATGTTCAATGGATACAAAGTTCCGGACATGATTTATTCGGGTTGTTTCCTTTTCAAGCATCCAAGCCGCAATCTTATAATCCAGTTGTACGCAGAATTGGATTATATAATGTTCTTTGATCTGGATAATGACCGCAACTACGCAATACATCAGACCGGTTCACTGTCGTTTGATGACAATCTTCCCGAGATAGTCCGTGAAGAAATCACTAACCCTAACGGAACCATGTCCATGCGGGCCTCGACGATTGATCATTTTATGAAAGCGGCCTGTGCGGAATCATTCTTTATGGTAACATATTTTGCAGGTGATTACAGCCTGAATCAGCCTGATCAGGACCATGCCGCACCCGAGCTCCTGTTCTTTGACTACGACGGCAATTTCCTCAAGTCAGTAAAGATGGATACTCGTGTGAACCAAATGGCCTACGATGAAAAGAGACAGATTCTTTACACTCTGGATAGGTATACCGAATCTGTTTACCGCTACGATCTCTCATCAATCATTAGAAGCTTATGAAAAAGTTTGCATTAGTCCTTGTTACAGTCCTTTTTGTGCTGTCGTGCAACAACAAAAAATCGCGTCTGTTGTTTGAGGTCCATGAGGTTGATTACAGAAATAAGACCGATGTCACTCTCAAGGGTACGGAGGTTGAGGCGGAGTGGCCTCTGGAGATGCGGGCTATTGCCGTGTGTGATTCTTTCCTGCTGGTTAAGAGTGGTGATAATGAACATATTCTGTATGTGTATTCCGATGATTTGAAACTGAAGGGCCGGTTCGGTTGCATCGGACGTGCCCGAAACGAATTCCTTTCAACGTCGGTTCAGTGGTCTTCGGCCCAGATTCTGCGGAATGAGCAGGGGGATGCAATGATTCCGCTTGTTGACATGCAGCAGGGTACCAAGCTGCTGGATCTGCAGAAATCGCTTGAGGCTCAGAGTACTGTCATTGCGGCGCAGAATGATTTTTTGGGCCGTCACACTTTTGAATATTATAATAAATCCTTTGATGGGAGGGTCGTGATGAGCACCGTCGTCCGCACCCAGTATCTTGATAATGATATAAACCACCGGTTCAGTTTTTATCATCCCATAACTGAGGGGTATGAGGATAAGGTGTATACCGAACCTGTGTTTGCCATTACGCTTGATACTGTCCGGGTTAAGGAAATCAAGATGCTGTCGCGTTTTGAGGTTAAGGATGCGGACTATGTCAACGGATTCATGATTAAGCATCCGTCCAGAAACATTGCGGTTCAGGTGTTGCAGATTATGGATTATATCCTGTTCTTTGATCTGGATAATGACAGGGCTTTTGCCATCCATCAGCCCGGTTCACCCACGTTTGACGACGATCTGCCCGCTATCGAATATACGTATACTGAGAATGCGGACGGAACCACAACTTATATCGATACGCGCGTTCACTGTTTCCGCAATCTTGCCGCAACGGAATCGTTCTTTATGGTGACGTACTATAACTGTGATTACTGTCATAATCAGACCGATGTGTCCGATATAGAACAAGCCGCCCCCGAACTGCTGTTCTTTGACTGGGACGGCAACTTTCTGAAATCGTTCAAACTGGATACTCACGTGGACGACATAACCTACGACGAAAAGAATCAGATTCTCTACGGAATGGATGCTGCCAATGACCGCATCCTGCGCTTTGATCTGAAGAATCTGTGCCATTAGGGTCAGACCCCAATGGTATCATTTTGTGCTTATTGACGCAAAACGAAACGACCCCTTTGCGTCACTATCAATATCCTTATTCTATTAGTTTAAATAGCAGTATGAAAAAAATTATCCTTATGTCTATGGTTGCCTTGTTTGTAACCGGATGCAAGCAGAAGAGTTCAGAAGATGCTTACGTCATTAACCCTGATGATGCCATTGATGTCAGATTTGAAGATGTAGCTACTGATGTCAGAATCGTTCCGTTGCAAAGTGAAGAGCCTATCGGAGGATACCATAACCTGCAGTGTATCGGCGACGAAGTGATGATCCAGGACAACAACGACTATAAGGTTTACTATTTCAAGAATGGCAAGTACCAGAGCACACTGAATTCAGTAGGTAGGGGTCCGGGTGAATACACCCGCATAAGAAGTATATGCTATGACACAGACCGCAGGGTTCTGTATTTACAGCCAAATGATATTAATAATGTAATCTTACAGTATTCAGTACCCGAAATGAAATATTTAGGTTCTTTAAAAACACCTGCTGCAATAGGGAGCTTAAATCTGTATGATGACAATACCCTGATGCTTGAGATGAGTAATGATGATGGATCCAGCTTATATCTGTATGATATAAATACGCAGGAAATCACAGGAAAAGTCCTTGACCTAACGGTATATCAAGGGTCGAATGTAGAAATTGCACTTGGTGGTTTTAATAAGAAGAGCCATTTGGTTTCCATATTCGGTACCACAAATCAGTTGTACAACTGCACTGGTCAGGAAATTGAAACGGTACTCAAGTTCAACTATGGCAAAATGGGCGTAGATTACATTTATGATGCCAAGATTGAAACAGACAAAGAACTACAGGCTTTTTTTGACTACAAAGACTCTCACGGCAACCATTTTAAAGATCTGTATTACCCTCATTATGATGACAATGGAGTATCATTCTGGTACAACACTTTGTATAGTGAACCTGAAAACTCCCACTATTTCAGAATCAATGGAGATAAGATTGTCAGCCTAAAGGGTTTTAAAGTGCCCGGCATTACTATTCCTATCGTTCCTACTTGCATTACTGATAATGGTTATGCAACAATAATTGAGGGCAGCAAGGATGATATCAGAGATACAGACACGCCCCTTTCACCTTTTGGTCAGAAGATAATTGATGCGATGTCAAGTCAAAA
>DBYG01000053.1:910-5256 GCA_002310175.1 Bacteroidales bacterium UBA1192 | reverse complement strand
CACCCAGGCCGTGAAGACATCTGCCCTACTTCTGGTTGGGGTCAGGGTTATTGGGATCAACTTCCAGCATTTCGGGAACACGGGTCAGGGCACGGCCATCGGGAGTGATAAGCTCGTGATGCGGTATTGCCGTGAAGTTGAAGAGACCGCTCAGGGCATTGTAATCATCGGTTGATATACGATATGATTCCGCACCTTCAAGCCACTCTTTGCGGAACGGTTCATACCGGCTTTGAGAATCATCGGTTATAAAGACCATAACGAAATTATCATATTTCCGGGTCATTATATAATGGCGGTTATTGAAGGTATTCTTGATCCCTGAGATACAAGGTCCGCAGGTGGTGGACCAGAAGTCCAGATAGACATACTTGCCGGGGTATTTGTCAAGGATGGTCTGCAAGACTCTCTTGCCGGTGCAATCGGGCAGTTCCTTGTAGGGGACGCGACTCAGGTTAAATTGCTCATATACGGCATCGGCCATTGATTCAAGGCGCTTGTCTTTTATCTGGCTGCGGGCCGATGTAAAGTAGCGTGCTATAACCCCATCGGCCGTAGTTGACGGTTCATCTTTAAGTATGCTGGCATACCATTCGATAATATCACCTATCCACTGGATAAAGCATATCTTACCAATCAATGACGGTTCATCGGTTTTAAAGAGACGGCAGTCATTGGCAAGGTAATATGCGCTGTTGATGATATCCACATCACAGCTGGTGTTGGCGTATATAACACGGTCATTATTCCACACTCTTGAGACAGAATCCCTATAATAAACCGGATCATACTTGTACCTGTTGAACAAGGCCCATTTGTAAGGCATGGCCAGCATCAGTGTGTCATTATAGGGGAATTCACGCATGAGGCTGTAAAATGTAGTATCGGTGAGATAGGCTTTTGAGATGGAATCCAATTGATGGTATCTGTCCATATCAGAAGCACCGAAACGGAGGTAATGCTGGTCTGCCATATCCCTCACCTGATTGCGATAGCTAAGGAGGCAGGTGATTAACTCCATGTCATTCATCAGGCTCTCATACTGATATTCAAAGGCAGTATAGTGATACTTACGGGCATTATTGTTAAGGATTTCACGGCATTGCTCCTTACACTGACGTGCATACTCCACTACCTGAGTTATGTTGTGGGAGTCATCATAACGGAACATGCTGTTATCAAACTTAAGTCCGCTGCGGGACACCTGGTCAATATGTTCCAGAAGATACGGGCGGCCATCAGACAGGGAGAAAGTACAGTTTCCCAGCAAGCTGAACTCGGCAAGCAGCGTATCGCCTGCCTGGGCAATGAAATTATGCCATTTGTCACGGCTGTCAACTATGCAGCCGCCTATAGTAAAGGGAACATCAAATGATACCTCAAAGTGACCAAGAGAGTCAATGTCAAGTGTCTTTGAGTTATGTATATCATCAAAATAATTGCAATAGTACAACTGGTAGGTCTTGACACCGAGTTTACTGTTGTATCCTTTTATGGTGCCGCGTATTATTACTGAGCCAGGGGTGAAAAGGTTGTTGCGTATCTGTTCTGCCTGCTGCAGCTCTGCTGCGCTGAATTTGGGAGCTTTAGTGCTACTTGACTGGTTGATGCAACCTACCAGCAAACTGAACAGGATGATGTAGATTGGGATTAACAGGCGTTTCTTCATATTGGAATTCATTAGGTTTATTGATTGACGCAAAGGTAAGGAATAATAAGTACTTANNTATAGTTGTTAATGAACTATCTGATATAAGTTAAGCCTTGTTATATCAGTCACGCTATTTGACAATTTTGAATAAGATACACTCTGTTTAACGCAGATGATAATGTGACAGATTAGGTACATTCCTATTTTTGTTCAACAATGACGCAAAGGGGTCGTTTAAGAATGCGTCATTAGGAGCGTAATTGAGGTGGCAGAAATCGGCGGCGGGCAAGAAAATCTGAGCGCCTGCGTAACCACCATTCTTGCTTGTCACAAGATAACCTTTGACGCCGGTGCCGTTGTAATCGACCTGCCAAGTAATAATTGTTTATAACTCATAAATGATGGGGCCGATGTAAGCTTTTTTCAGAGCCGATAAGCGAGTCAGGGATCGAAGTCGAATTTTTGCGCTCTAGTTAGCGAGATTTTGCGCTCTAGTTAGCGAGCCGTTTTTTTGTCTTGTACTGAAATAGGTTGACACATTTAGGAACAAAATAAATGTGTCAACCTATTTCAGTACAAGACATCCGTGACACCGGACAGTGTGACAGTCAAAAATCCCATCATCCTAAAAAAGTTGGCCGATTATTCGCAGATGTCTTAACTGGAATTATATCTTTGTAGAAGCCAAATAAATGATTGCCAACATATGACTGATTTAGAGGAACTGCGCAAAGCAATAGTAAAGTTCACGCAAGAGCGCGATTGGGACCAGTTTCATAATGGCAAAGACCTGGCTCTTGCCCTGTCAATAGAAGCCTCTGAACTCAACGAAGCCTTCCTTTGGAAAGACGCAAATGATGTGAACGTGGACAAGGTCAAGGAAGAACTGGCCGATATCTTCAACTACGCCATATTGATAGCCGATAAATACGACCTCGATGTCAAGCAGATTGTATTGGAGAAACTAGCAAAAAACGCACAAAAATATCCTGTCGACAAAGCATACGGTAGTGCAAAGAAGTACAACGAACTCTAACTCTTATGCTAGTATACAACGACACAAAAAGGCAATTCGTTTCAGACGTAAAGGGCGGATTCATTGAGGATAAGATAAACGCTTGCATACGCCAAAAAGGACTTAATGCCGGACATGACAAAGAATATGAGTCTTGGCATAACTCCATGCAATTCATGCGTAACATCGTCGACGATCAGGAAATTGACGATGACGTCAGAGTTGCCATTGAATACAACATCCCATTAACCTCAAAACGTGTCGACTTTATCATAAGCGGCTCTGATCAGAAAGGAAAAGACAATGTTGTCATTGTTGAATTAAAGCAATGGCAAGAGGCCGATATTGTTGATGATTACATGCATCATAGCGTCAGGACGAATGTCGGAAGAAAAGATAATATTGTCGCCCACCCTTCATATCAGGCATACTCTTATGCACGAACCATCTACAACAACTGCCAGGCTGTAACTGACAACTCCATAACATTAGTTCCCTGTGCTTATCTGCACAACTACAGGCCTGAAAAGAGATATGTTTTAGAGGCCCCCATATACAAAGAATGGACAGACGAAGCACCGTTCTTCATCAAGAATCAAGTTGCGGAGTTTAATGAATTCGTAAAGTCTTTCGTCACAAAACGTTCGTCCAACGGTGATATTCTCTATTATATCGACAACGGACGAATCAAGCCTACAAAAGCTCTTCAGGACACGCTCGTATCTATGGTTGAAGGCAACAAGGAGTTTATGCTGCTCGACGAACAGATTGTCATTTACGACATGTGTCTCAAAACAATGACACAATGCAAGGCCGATGGCAAGAAACGCACCATTGTAATCCAAGGCGGACCAGGAACCGGAAAATCAGTACTGGCAGTCAACTTACTTATGGAGTTCATGAAGCGCGATTTAAACACAAGTTATGTAACCAAAAACAGCGCCCCACGTGAAGCTTTCTTAAGTATCCTGACCAACTCAGACGCCAAAAAGATGGTCGATATTAAGCAACTGTTCCGTTCACCGTTCAATCTCGCTGCCTGCTCACAAAACTTATACGACTGCCTGATTGTTGATGAAGCCCATCGTCTTGTGAGAAAAATGTATGGCGATTGGTCCGGAGAGAACCAAGTAAAAGAATGCATTAACGCCTCATTACTCACCATCTTCATGTTGGATGAAGACCAAGCAATTACCACTAAAGACATCGGCTCTGTTGATGAAATCAAACATTGGTGCGAACAATTGAACAGCCGGATGATAATGAATGAGGAAACTCATCTGACTTCTCAATTCAGGTGCAATGGTTCGAGTGCATATATCCAGTTCATCGACCAGTTACTTCAGCGCTCCAAGGAATATGTTGACATAGATTTCGCCGAGATGGATTACGATTTCAAGGTGTTTGACGACCCCAATGAAATGCGTGACGAGCTCAGGAAAAAGAATCAGATCAACAACAAAGCGAGAATGGTTGCCGGCTATTGTTATGACTGGAACGTGAAAAATGGCCGCGGAGAATATGACATTTTCCTCCCGAATGGTTTTAAAGCCAAATGGAATCTTGCCAACGACAAGATATGGGCAATCAATCCCAATTCCTTTGAAGAAGTTGGATGCATACACACAGCCCAAGGTCTGGAGTTTGATTATGTCGGCGTAATCATCGGCAAAGATTTGA
>DBYG01000053.1:0-820 GCA_002310175.1 Bacteroidales bacterium UBA1192 | reverse complement strand
ATTGATTCTCAACACATACAAGACCTTGTTGACACGCGGACAGAAGGGTTGTTATGTTTATTGCGAAGACAAGGCTTTGGGGGAGTATATACGGCAGATGTTGGCAAAGAAAGCCTAACAAGTCAAACAACCCGTTCCATTTTGGAACTAGTTCAAAGGAAAGGAACTGAATAAGGTTTCAACTTGTAAGGATTACTTACAGGTTCAGTTTGATTCTTTGAGGTGCAAAAAATTCACCTCAAACAAAAGATGCAGAAACAGTTTCCTTCCGCTTCTGGAATATCATATGTGCAAATTTTGCACATACCACGGATTTACTTTTGAGGTCGCAGATTGCGACCTCAAAAGGTACCATTGGGGTCTGACCCCTTTTGTATCATTTTCTGAAGGATGCGGGGAGGTATACGTTAGGGAGCGATCGGGCATCGGCAAAGAAGGGAGCTATTTCACGGGGCGTGTAGCCGGCTATTCCGCAGCCTATGGGGGTGACCAGGAAGGTGAGCTCGGGATGGGCTTTGGCGAAGGCCACGAAGCGCTCTACGGCTTGTCTGGTGCTGTCGAGGCCTTCCATCGTGGGAATGGCGTAGGATCGGCCCTGGAGGCCCTCGCCGTTACCCCACTCCGCTCCGAAATGGTCAAGCGCATATCGGGCCGCACCTCCGGCGTGGTGACCGAATTGGTTGGAGCCGAATACAAAGATCTGGCCGGGCTGCAGGATGCTGATATGTTCGGGGGTTATTCGCTCGTTCATGTTGGTTGGGGTTGCTGACACAAAGATATGATTAATTTGTTACCTTTGCTGTATCTGATACTTGTTGCT
>DBYG01000039.1 GCA_002310175.1 Bacteroidales bacterium UBA1192 | reverse complement strand
ATAGCGGAGTGACCTTGTCCCTCCACAAAGTTGTAATGTATAATCAGGATAACTCCCTCATAAATCCCCGGCCTTGTAGTCCTGCAAGAACCAAGGGCCCCATGTCATTGGCAGGTCTTCTGACTTATCCCGTCCCGTGCGCCTTCCCGGTCCCGTAACGGCCAGTGGCAGAGAGTGCATCGGACTTATAATCAGGGATTTACAGCAGCAGGTACTGTTCCGGATTTACACCGGATTCCAAATTATTCCTTATGGCTGTTACCATTCGGAAACCAATGACGTAGGCAAAGATATTATAAAAAGGATAAGTTGGTACGGCCTGTTGATAACTTAAAAGGGCTATTTCGGGAGAAGTTATCAACAGGTCTTGCGACAATAGTTTCTACCCGTTAATACGTAAGATTCCGATCTATTTCATTAGTATCAATAGAGACGGTAATAACACCACCGGCCGGTTTGCTGTGCATCTGATCAGTGACCTCCTTTGTTACACAGAAAGGTCTTCCGTTGCTGAGAGTCAGAGTTACCATAATATAGTTTTCATTGGACGCCGAAGCCTTGGGGTCATACTTGGAGGAATCCATCGGATTGATACCGGGAAGCCCCCATGTAAGCATTCGGGCAGCAAGTATATCGGCGTTATCAACTACAGTGCCATCCTCCAGACGAACGTTACTGTGGTTCCGGAGAGGTTTGACATCCTCAGTGGTGATCATGAGTGTTTTGTCAAAAGTCTTGCGAGTGAACAGTTCAACACCCTGGGAAAGACCGGATACAGAAATATCCCTGGCGCCGGTGACATGCAAATCGTTGACATCGTCATTATTCAAAAGAACCACCTGAATAAGATAGATTATAGAAAAAGGATTCAATTCCACATCTATCTCCATTGAGTCTGTCGACGGTTTACTGAGATCAACTCCCGTCACCAATGCGCCCAACAATTCATCAGGCTCATCGAGATGTTTGTATGCAACCCCCAAAGAGTCAAACCCAAAAGGAGTAATAGTGGTTGAAGCCGTATATTTTTCAAAGTCATCGCTTGCCTGGAATATGATGTTTTCTGTATCTGTATTATATAACAACATATCATACTTGCCACCGCTTGGCAATGTAGCCAGATTTTCATTAAGACCAAACAGCTTAAAGAAATTGCTATAACGCTTGCCAGTATTGGCATCAAGATTGTAAATAGTGCCCTTGAATATTTCAGGAGTAGAGTAACCTAACGTACCATATGTAGTATCACTGCTATCCCAGTCATACTGCCAATCAGTTTTCCAATCCTCTCCCCAGAGAAGATCCAAATCAGGATTCTTGAATGAAACCGATAAACGGACAGAGTCTACAACTTCAAGATCATTATCTTTATTCTCGTCACATGAAGCAAATAAAGACAAAGCAATGACTGCCAAAGGAAAAATGCGGAATGATTTCATTTTAGGATACTTCTATTCTTTTGACAAACTTAATACAAATATGTCTATTTTGTGTATGTTTGTATTGAATTTTTAGTTTCACGGATCATGGCATTGAAGAGATTCGGAGTATCGCTTGAGGATGAGTTGCTTGAGCAGCTTGACTCACTGGTTAAGGAGGACGGTTTTGCCAACCGTTCGCAGGCCATACGTTTTCTGATAGAGAAGAATGTGGCCGAAAAGAAATGGCAGTGCAACCACATTGTTGCCGGCACCATATTCATTATATATGACCAGCAGCGGACCGATATATCCGCTCGCATATCGGATATACAGATCCGCCACCAGAATCTTGTACTTTCATCTCAGCAGCACTACATCAATGAGGGCACCTGTCTGCACGTATGCACCGTCATGGGTGAGGCCCGCCTGCTTACCGCCCTGGCCGATGAGATGACCTCCATCAAGGGAATCCGCCACGGCAAGCTCCTTATGAGCCGGGCCGATTAGCGCTTTATAAAGAAACTTCCTACCGCCACAACCAGTATTAAACCCGAGAGCAGAAACGCCCATACGTTCACGCATCTGGATGTTGCCGTAAAGGTATAGTCACCCGGTATCAGGTATGCCCCTCCAAAACGATACCTTATTATATCATTCTCCACTATACCACGTCCTGCATCAGTTATTTTTCCCGGCAGTTTGAGCACATATGAAACATTCAATTCATCCAGTCCTATGCTCTGATACCATAGCTTCTCTCCATAAGACTCCGCCTCAGGGCTTTTGGTCTCCGAAAACACTTTTGTATGGAAAAAGCCGTCCAGATATTTAAGAGGGTCATTTTCACCTTCTTCACCCCAAAATTCCCAATCTTCATTAAAAGCGGTATTCATAACCGAATCACGCATGGAAAGGAATGTTTCACGGTCCACCGGCGGATTCTCTATCTCGTCATAGAAACTGGCTATTGACTTGAAATAGAGATCCCACATAACATCAAAATACCAATGGTCTATTCTCCACGAGATATCTGAAATATAAGTCAGTTCCTCTCCTGTAATGCCCTGCGGAAGCTCCGGATAGCCGGTAAACCAGAAAGAAGCCTCATCCGGACTCACATAATCCGTTATGGGAATATCAAAAGACTCCTGCCATCCCGGAAAAGTCTCAGTGTAAGTATAGTCGGTATAGAACCATTTGAAACTCTTGACAAGAGATGACTCTGATCTGACTGGTTTTCCATATATCTGTAAAGCCGGATATCCATTCATATCCTCTGCCCTGTCAAACCTCCGGCTTATAACCACAGCCTGTATTTTGTCATTAGAAAATTTACGGACAGAGTCTTTGGCTTCCACGACAGTCCACCCTTCATCTTCAGTAAGACAACCGTTGTTGTCTGATTTGACCGTGCGAACGCACGATCCGTCACGCATGATCTGGGTATCTATCTCTACATTCCATTCATCACAGGAGACTACAGCCAATGCTGTGATGGCAAACAAAAACTTAAAAATCGTAGTTCGCATAATACTTTTCTTTAAGGATTCTACGTCTGTTCATTAATCTCATTTTCTCTATCCTGAGGTTATATCTTTCGGCAGGAGAACACTCTTCACACTCATTACCCGCCACCTCAAGATAGTTTACAGGCGTATTCTCTGACGGTTCTGCAAAGTCATTCTTAAGTCGCACAAAGAGCATCAGAAGTATAACTGCCGCCACCGATGAAACGGTCCTGATCACGGAGAGCCACATCGGAACCGCAACCGGTTTCCTATCCTCAGTCTCCTCTATTGTCGCCATGATGTTGTCAGTCAGCGCATCGGCACCGGGAACCTGAGGCATCTGCCCTTTAAGGCGCTCCATCAAATCATCAATCCTTTCCATATCCCATCTTTATCAATCGTTCACGTATATTCTTCTTGGCCGCATACAGATTGCTCTTTATCTGGTCTGCATCCAGGCCTGTAATCTCAATAATCTCGGCAGTGTCAAGATCCTCCAGTTGGCTCAAAGTAAACACCAGCCGCTGTTTCTCACTAAGTTCCGATGCCATCACCTTTATGACCGATACCCACTCGCTGGCAAGCAGACGGCGCTCGGGATCGGGATCATCGGTTATACGTTCAAAGACCTCAGCATCATCAGTAGTCTGCATCCTGCCGGAGAAACTCTTAAGACGGTCCAGACAGATACGGGCGGCGATGGTGTAGATCCATGTGGTCAGGCTGTAACACTCATCATAGTTAGCAATGTTCTGCCATACTTTAATAAAGGTATCCTGAACCGCATCCCTGGCCTCCTCTGTATCGGCAAGCATCTTGACGGCGAGTGAATAAACCATCTGCTGACAGTTCTCCACCACAAATCTGAAAGCAGCCTTGTCACCTGCCTTGCACCTGCTGATTATGTCGGCGTCTATCTGTTGCATCTCACTTTATTATACGAACTCCGGTTGAGGAAGTCAAAAATAGACAAAAAAATACCTTTTCAACAATAAACCAGTGTTACGAAATAACACATTCGTGTTACTTTGCTATATTTGCAACCAGAACTAACCAAACCTTATTTATGAAACACTTTGCACTGATTCTTGCCGCAGCAGCCGTATCATTCAGCACTGTACAGGCAATCGAGCCCACGGATTCCATACTCCAGGAGATAGTAATAACCGGCACACGCAGTGCCACCGACGTGCGCCAACTCTCACAGACCGTGAACATAATTGACCGCTCTGCCATTGAGGAGACCAACCGTGCCTCATTGCTGCCACTTCTTACCGAGCAGGTCCCCGGTCTGTTCATCACCCAGCGCGGATATGCCGGATACGGAGTATCTGACGGCGCAGCAGGCGCAATCTCAATGCGTGGACTGACAGGATCTGGAACTGCAGTCCGCACACTTGTTCTGATAGACGGGCACCCCAACTATGCCGGAATTTTCGGACATCCCATAGCTGATTCATATCAGTCACTTATGACCGAAAGGGTAGAGGTCCTGCGTGGCCCGGCATCAATGCTATATGGTTCATATGCCATGTCAGGTGTAATCAATATCGTGACAAAGAAACCGCAAGACGGAACTCACGCCTATCTGCACGCCGGATACGGATCATTCAACACTGCCGAGACCGAATTCTCTGTTAATACGCAGCAAGGCAAGGTCAGCGCGGTAGCTTCAGGTTCATATAACCGCACCGATGGACACCGTGACAATATGAACTTTGAACAATTTGGCGGTTATGCAAAGTTGGGATATGACATTTCCAAGAACTGGAATACATCAGCCAATATTGATATAACCCGTTTCAAGGCATCATATCCGGGACCGGAAAGCGCCCCCCTTTTAGATGCAGACCAGGATATAACACGCGGAACCTCATCACTCTTCATTGAAAACAAATATGACCGAACATCCGGAGCTGTCAGTCTGTTCTATTCTTGGGGTGACCATTGGATCAATGACGGATATAATGTAGGCACAACCCCAAAACTATTCCGTTTTACATCATATGATGAGATGCTGGGAGCCTCAGCATGGCAAAGCGTAAACCTGTTCGAGGGAAACCGCATTACTGTAGGTGTTGATTATTACAGATATGGAGGTAAGGTCGTATATGACTCAATCGGAACCCGCTTTGACAGTTTACTCATAGACAAACGCGAGAACGAACTGGCCGGATACATTGAAATGCGTCAGGACATAGGATCATGGCTAACACTGAATGCCGGGTTGCGTGCCGATCATCATTTCTCAATCGGCACGGAACTAGTACCTCAGGCAGGAGCAGCATTCCATCTGCCTGCAAATGCGGAGGTTAAACTTTCAGTAGCAAAAGGCTTCCGTTATCCTACATTCAAAGACAACTTCCTGTTCGATCCTAAAAACCCTGACTTGAAACCCGAGTCTCTCTGGAACTACGAACTTTCATTCTCTCAGGCTCTCTTCTCCGGAAGACTTTATTATGGAATCAACCTGTTCCATATGGATGTAAAAAACACAATACAAGCTATGCGTATACCTGGAGTAGGCCCAAAGAACCAGAACACAGGAGAACTTAAGAATTCCGGCGTAGAGGTTGAAGCATCTTATATGATTTCAAAATCATTCGCTACCAACTGCAACTACAGTTATCTCAAGATGGAGACTCCCATTGTAGGTGCACCTGAGCATAAGGTTTATCTTGGCGGTTCATACACCAACAAGGGCTGGCACGCCAGCACAGGACTGCAATACATCAATTCGCTTTACACCACACCCAAGACACTAAGACCGCAAACTGTTCATGCCGACCCGGATAAAAAGGAGGACTTCCTACTCTGGAATGC
>DBYG01000047.1 GCA_002310175.1 Bacteroidales bacterium UBA1192 | reverse complement strand
GCCGACCTGATACGTGAGGCTTGTGGTTGTCCCGATGCGCTGGTACGTTTCCTGGTAGGCGGAACCCAGGCCAATGCCACAATCATTGACGGACTGCTTCATCAGTATGAGGGAATCATGGCGGCCGAGACTGCCCATATCAACAATCTGGAGGCAGGCGCCGTGGAGTCATCGGGCCATAAGATTCTGATTGTGCCCAACCATCAGGGAAAAGTGGCAGCCTATGACGTGGAGCGTTATCTTACTGAGTTTTATGACAATGAGAACCATCAGCACATGGTTTCGCCCGGTGCATTGTACCTTTCATTTCCTACAGAATGGGGTACACTCTATTCACTGGGTGAGCTGGAGGCCCTGAGCCGTGTGTGCCATAAGTACAATATCCCACTCTATATGGACGGCGCCCGTCTGGGTTACGGTCTGGCCGCATCAAAGGACGTTACGCTTAAGGATATTGCCCGCCTGTGCGATGTGTTCTACATCGGCGGAACCAAGGTAGGTGCAATGTTCGGTGAGGCTGTTGTTACCGCTCATCCGGAACTTCTGCCCCGTTTCTTCACCTTTGTAAAACAACACGGCGCAATGCTGGCCAAGGGTCGTCTGCTGGGCGTTCAGTTCAGCACTCTGTTTACCGATAACCTTTACCTGGAGATATCTCAGAACGCTGTCAATCAGGCTCTGCGTCTTAAGAAGGCCATGATCAAGAAGGGCTTCTCGCCATATGTGGATTCACCCACCAACCAGCAGTTCTTCTGCCTGCCCAAGTCCGAGATAGAGCGCATCGGCAAGTTCGCATCATTTGAGATCTGGGCTCCCTGCGGTCCGCAGCAGAGCGTAGTGCGCTTTGTGACCAGCTGGAACACATCGGACCAGATGATTGACGAGTTCATCAGCAAACTCTAATGTGCAATTGGGGCCTGACCCCAATTGTACTGTTTTGTCCAAAAATTAGACACTTTCAGGCCGAAAAGTGCGATTGTGCATTTTTTTTCTTGGTGGGCGTATAGGCTCACCTTACTTTTGTCGCAAAACTTAAAAGCAGTCCTTATGTTCGGCCACTATCTTAAGATCGCGATACGCAACATCGTCAAATACAAGACCCAGAGCATTATTGTAATCCTGTCAATCGCACTGGGAATGGTTTTCTGTTCACTTACACTCATGTGGATAAGGTATGAGCGCAGTTATGATTCTTTCCATCGTGATGCAGAAGACATCTATCTGTTAATGAGAACCGATCCCAAAACGGCAGGAGAAGATTTTTCGGCATATTCATCATATCCGGAAGGAGCATATCTGGCAGAGAAATATCCGCAGATAAAAGAATATACTAGATGTTCTAATGGAGTACTTAATCGTGTATTTGCAGAAGGTAAACCAGTGGCTCAGTTGGTTGATCTTACAATAGATGAAAACTTCCAGTACTTTTTTGACATCAAGGTACTGGATGGTGATCCTATCCTGAACCTTTCCAATAATGAGGTTGCATTGACAAAAACGCAGGCCGATAAGTTGTTTGAAGGAGGTAGTGCAGTTGGCCAGATGCTATTCACCGACCAGGGCGTATTTTATATTAAATCAGTGATTGAGGATGCCAAGATTCCTACATCGATTCCTTATGATTATTTGCGGGGATATGATGTGCAGAACATCAATACCAGAGGTATAGGCGGTTCTTTGACGTTTTTCAGGGTGGATAAGAGTAACCTGCAATATCTGGCGCGGGAGATAGAATGTGACAGTCTTGTTATCGATCATAACGAGACCTATCCGATCGGTGACGGCACTACTTATAGTATAAGCTGGAAAGAGGAATATATCAAAAATTACAAACTATTGTCTTTTTCAAAGGTAAGAGAACAGTATGCCATCAAATACAGGGGTGTAGAATTAAATGTCAAACTCCATTACGTTTATATCCTGATGATACTTGGGTTGGTATTGATAATCTGTTCATTGACCAACTACTTTACCTTGTTTGTCACCAGAATGAAGATGAGAGAAAGGGAAATCTCATTGCGCTATGCCAACGGAGCCGGTATGAGACAGATAGTAAGACTGTTCTCGACAGAAATAACAATAGTTCTTCTACTATCTCTTTTGGCAGGAACCCTTATATGCACACTGGTATTGCCCTATTTCAGGACTCTCAGTATGATGGACAGGACTGTAGGTCTGATGATAACGGGTTATGTGCTTTGTGCAGCAATCATTGGTCTGATATCGGTCCTGATTGCATCGGGGTTCATCGCAATGACCGGGCGTAAGCAGTTGGCCCGATATTTCAGTAATTCGCCCGATAAAACCGGTACCACCATCGGTTATAAGGTAAGTATCGGCTTCCAGTTGGCAGTTAGTCTGTGTGCCATTTTCTGCTCGGTAATAATAAGCCGGCAAATCAACCATCTGCTTCAATCAACAGATATGGGTTACCGTAAACACAACGTAGGTTATTGCTATCAGTATGGAATGTCTGAGACCGATGTCATTGCCGCAAGAGAAAAACTCAAGATGATGCCCCAATTGGATAAGGTAGTATATGGTTTCAATCCAACCACCTCTTATCATCGTTACACTTCCATAACTCCTGACAGTATTAGCGATAATAAAATCAATATTATCAATATAGCTGTCAACAGAGATTATCTGGATTTGATAGAGGTTGAACCCGTTGCCGGAGAATTGTTTGGTAATGAGGAGCCGTCTAATGTGGTTCTGATTAATGAAACACTTTCCAAAATGCTTGGAAGAGGTGATCAGACAGTAGGAACAGATATATTCAGCTTCTCCACCCGATGGACAATCAAGGGTGTAATAAAGGACCTGTGCTATTTTGATCCTAAGTTAGAATTGGCTCCATTGGTATATTCGTTCCAGAAAGAGAGTAATCCGACAGGAGTAAATGCCCCTTCCTATTTCCTGTTCAGTTATAAGGAAGGGTTCAAATGGAATGAACTTGAACAAGAAATCCTGGGAATTATGAATGAGATTAGACCGGGAGCCCAGTACAATATCGTAAACTTGGAAACAGAATACAGGACTTACATCAAGTCAGAATATATGTTGGGCAAACTCCTAAAGGTAATAACCCTTATCTGCGTAATCATATCAGTAAGCGGACTGTACAGCATTGTATCCCTGCTGTGTCAGAAACGCCGCAAGGAGATAGCCATCCGCAAGATAAACGGCGCCCGCACAACTGATATCCTGAACCTTTTCATTAAAGAGTATCTGCCAATAATCATTCTGAGCACCATTGCCGCCTTCTCTATAGGTACGGTGATAATGCACCGCTGGCTTACCACCTACATCCGCCAGACTCCCATGACCGTCTGGGTATATCTATCGGTCCTGCTCTGCATGCTGATCATCATCGGCCTCACGGTATTCGGCAACATTCGCCGCGCTATGACCGAGAATCCTGCCGATGTCATAAAGAGCGAGTAAACCCAGCCCGACCCCGCTAATCCCGCCAAAGTGTCCCACAATCACCCCCGCCAGAGTGTATTCTAGCGCCGGTGATTGTGTTACACACCCCCATATAGAGGGTGTGTCCCACGCTCACTCCCGCCACAAAGCCTGTGAGCGGGGTTGCTGTGGGACACTTTGGCGAGATAACAATTATTAACACAAAAGATTTGTGAGGCATATCAAAATTATTTTGATTTGCGTCAAAATCAATTTGTGTTTGCTTATGAGACAACTCACCAA
>DBYG01000026.1:1448-6469 GCA_002310175.1 Bacteroidales bacterium UBA1192 | reverse complement strand
CCGGCAGTTGCCGATATATGCATATGGGGAACATCTGAACGCATAAAGTTCAGAAGATATGTGAGTGAAGCGTTCATCTCACTCTGTTTGTGGATGACCTCGCTCGAATTGATTTCATAATAGGTCTTGCCATACTGGTCTGTCTTGGCCTGCTGGTTGTACCACTTGCCTTTGCAGTTCTCCATATCGGCCCATATGACCAGATTGTGCTGCAGGTCGGAGTGGGTGAGAGTGAGACGGCTCTTAAGGGAGATTGTATTCTGACTAAAATCACCTGCTCGATAGTCATAATTCTCAGATGATTTACCGTCAATGGCATCCTCAGAGTTCATTATGTAGCCTATCTCTGTATATGAACTGAATGTTCCAAGGGTGGCAAAGTTTAGAGCTCCTCCCAGTCTCTTGCCATCATAATAACGTGTGGCTCCGAAGGCATCCAAACCGTCATATCCGCCAAGAGCCTTGTATCGGTATATAGTATTGTGCTCAATGACCATATTGTTCTTAACGGTAGAACGGACCCTCTCATGGTAGAGTTCAGCAAGAGCTGATGCACCCAGAACAATCCGGTCACTGATATTCCAGTTTATGCCGGGAATGACAGTCGTCCTTGCCGCATTGGCCCTGAGACGAGGGTCTGATTGGTCGGCCTTGTGAGCGGCTTTATATTCGGCACTTATGCCTGCGGTTATTCGGTCAGAGAATCTGTAAGCCACCGATCCGCGTATACGGAACAACTCCTTACGCGAATCATTGGTAAGGGAGTCGTAGCGGAGTGTATCCGCAATAAGGAACGGGTTGAGAGCCGATGTAAGAACGGTTCCGTTCCAGCGCATGTCTTCATGGTAGTTGTTGGAATATTCCAGACCTCCCTCGAATGCGAGGTCGTCAAACTTCTTTATTCCATAGATATCGACATCGGTAATACGGTTAACGGTTCCTGCGTCATACGGACGGAAATCACCATTACCAGATTCGAATGCAACCTTGATGTCATTGACTGACTTGTAGGGAAGGTTGATCCTGTCGGCCGGATTCATGGAACCTGTCGTGATGTCACTACTGTAAAGACCTTCCTCATACCATGGGCCCTTGTTCTGTACGGTTTGTGCAAATACGGTTTGAGAGGCCCCAGTAAAAGACAATGAAGCCACAAGTAACGATAAGATGGAAAGTCTGTTGTTCATATCCTTTTTTTTGAAAGTTAAATAATCCGCAGGGCAGGATATAAGCTCCTGCTCCGCGGATTAATGAATTTATCAGTCAGCAGCAGTGAATGTCCTGTGAGGAACAGGAGTCTGACCGTACTGAACAAAGTCATTTGATGAGTTGTTGGTATCGGCAAAGTATGCACGGCCGTTCTCAACCTTTGTGCACTTTCTGCGGATACTTCTCTTTGAGTAAGCAGGATCAGCCCATTCCTCGTCAGATGAACTTGCGCATACATATCCGGCATCATCAGAGTCAAGGATAACCTTGCAGATATTCTGCTCCTCATTGAAGTATACAACGTCAACAGCGTCAATGACATACTCTGAAGGTACACAGAGAGCAGCCATCCACTGACCCTCAGGCTTGAGAGTATTGTTTATTATAAAGCTCTCCATTGTTGAATCAGCAGGAATCTTGGCCAGGATAAGTGAACCGCCTGATGTGGGAGGCATAAAGTCGAATCCAAACTTGGACTTTGCAATCTCAAGGTTAGGCACATCAGGATTATCAGTATCAGGATTGAAGCTCTGATCCGGTATGAAAATTTCCCAATCAGCATTGCTGAGGTCAACAGGAGACTGCTCATCACCCTCCTCAAGCTCACGAGCTGAGTGGTTGATGGCACGTGTGGCTACAACTACGCTCTGACCGGGCTCAAGGGGATATTCATTTCCGCTGCCGGGGAAGTAAACCGTGTGGTTGGTCATGGGGTAGTAATCGGGAAGGTTACCTTCTTCATCGGCCCATGAACTGGGACTACCGTAACCGTTCTCTACAATACCCATGATGATACCGTCAAGATACTGAACCTCATCAGAGTTGTTTACGAGCTCATAGAAACCGTCTGTCCAGTAAGACTGGGGGGTACCGGTAAAGTAAAGCTCCTTGAAGATGATCTTACCCTCGGGCTTAGATTTGCCAAGAATAATTGAAACGCTTGTGTTGGCGTTGGTAACGGTTACCTTTGAAGAGCCTACGTAGTTGTAGAACTCATCAGAGCCGGTAACGGTGATAGAGTAACTGCCTGCTACCAGGTTGAGAACTGCCTTACCGTTCTCTGCAGTAGCAGATGTTGTCTTTCCGTTTTCACTGACAGCGTTAACGTTAAGAATCAGGCCCAGTGAATCAATGTTTACTGTCTGTGAGCTCACGTTAACTGTCACTTCATACTTCTTTGCCACTTCATCCTCATTGTCGCAGGCTGCGAACAGGGCGACTGAGCAGATGATGGCTGCGAATAAACCTTTTTTCATTGCGATAAAAGTTTAGTTAATAATAGAGTTGATTATTTATAGTTTCAGTTTAATCTCTGCACCGAAGTATTGGGGTATTGCCAGATTGCTGCGTTCACCGGATATAGGTGACTTGTACATACGGCGCGCATTGAACATATTGTTGGCCATAAATGATATCTCCAGAATATCCGAGAACTGCTTGGTCAGACGGAAATTCATGGTGAGTGTTGCAGGATATATGATCTTGTCAAAATTACCTGCATAGGTATAATCCTGGGTCATCAGGTATTCACGTCTGGTCGTGCTGCGGTTCCTGTACTCCTGTTTCCATTCATAGTAGTTACCTGAATAATCCCGGTATCCCACAGGATCTACAAGCGGTACATTCTCAACCGATGCTGTAGTGGGATCGTCACCCATGTACCACACGTTGTTCCCTCTTTCATCCTCATATATAGACTGATATGTCTCTGCCCATACGATCTGGGCGGTCGTTGAGAATATCAGCGATATTCTGGGAATATGGGTAATGAAACGGATGTTGGTGTTCACACGGGACTGTACAGATCCGTCACCGGCAGGTAAAAGAGCCATGTAGGGATATGTCTTATCGGCATTGGTGCGTCCGTCAACGATAGGATCCTGAAAGCGCACCATACTCCAACTCTCCTTCGTATCACGGCGTTTTATCCATAACCATGCTCCGTCAGCTACAATTGAGGTCCTGATGGCCTTGATCTGTCCAAAGTCTATACTGTACTCTATGCCCATCTTGTGGGTCTGAATACCGTTTGATGAACGGGATAATGTGCTGAAGATAGTGTCATTGCGTGAGGGAACAACTTTCACAATGTTTTCTTCCCGATATGTCAGACGGCCATCGGTATAGGCATAACCGGTTGAGCCTGGAGTTGGGAGATAGGTCCTGTACGGCAGGATAGCCGGTTCGCTACGGTATCCGAACTCGTTGTCATACCGCTCCTTAAAGAATGTGATGAATCCCTTTACCGGTTTGATGTCAAAATTCAGGCTAACTTCAAACTTGTTGCCGACAGACGGGACAAGAGTGGGATTGGATGTGTCATCAATCACATTGGTGGTCATAACGGACATGCTTTTGGACATATCCATCCCCGGATCGACATAGGTAAATGACTTGACATCGTAGTATGCCTTATCGGGGTAGAGGTATGAAAGAGGGGGCATCTTGGAGGTAAGACCCCATCCGGCATTTATGCTCAGGTTCTCAAACTTGGAATTACGTGGTGTAAGCATGGCCCATTCTACATTGATACGCGGGTCAACCGTTATCATATCGGAACGGTCCAGATAATCACGGTCTATAAAGAGGTTGCTAGCTCTTACACCGATCTGTGTGGTAAGGTCAGTACCTCCAATCGGCATGATGGTCTTGTTCTCGATATAACCCGACAAGGTCTTCATGGCCGGAATATCGGAGTAGGGACGCGGACGTACAGTCTGGATATTCCTTACAAAGGGAGGCTTGGTGGGATCGTATTCCAGACCCTTGCCATGGTTGACATCATATTTGAACTCAACGCCCTCCTTGAATGATGAGGTGAATCCCTCGTTTATGAATATGGTCTTGTTTGCTTTAAGCTGTGCAATAACATTTACGGGATTACCGCTTACGCTATGTTCTGAATTATAAGTGGAATTCAGCAGTATGGACTGGAACTCGCCCGACACCGTTGATACAGCTATAGGGGTTATTCCAGTGGAGAGAACGATCTGTTCCAGCTGATAGTCATACTGACGGCTGTTATTGTATGAGAGATTGTAGCTCAGATTGGAGATGAGACGCGTCTTGATGTTCCAATCTCCGCTCAGATTGATTCTCACTCCCTGGTTCTCACTCTTAATCTTCTCATAGGAGCGCTGCTGTTTGTCACTCCTTATGTCAAAAACGTTCTGGAAATAAGAGACCTTGAAATTGAGGCTCAGCGGACGGCTGCTGAAAAACGTATGCCCGTAACCCAGATCGGCCGTGACACGCTCAAATCCCTCGGCAGGGAATCGGATATCGCTGTATGACGATGTATAATCCACCGCCATATTGACCGTACCGCCGCCTCTCAGGTTGAAACCCTTTCCGGCATATAACATCTTGGAGTCGGGATCTATCTCTCCTTTAACCTCAAGAGGAGTGGCACCTTTCTTGGAATTTATGATTACGGCTCCCGATGTCAGGTTACCGTACTCTGCCGACGGTATACCGCGAACAACCTCAATGTTGTCAATGTTATCGGTCGATATGGACCTGAGGTCAGCACCGCGTCCGGCCGAGTTCTGATCTGAAGCAGTGATTGAATTCATTTCATTTCCCCTATAGGACGATGACAGGAGCTGAAGAGATGCATCATTGGAGAGTGGGGCGCCGTCAACCATAATCAGGGTACCCATGGCATTCGAGTTATGTTCACTGTCCACACTCTCTGGGTCTGTTATCTCACGTATATATGCCTGACCTATGTTACGAAGTGATGGGTTCTGGGTAATGTTACCCGGAACGAGCTGAAGAATATCACTCACGCTCTTGGGCTGCAGGTGCTG
>DBYG01000026.1:305-1358 GCA_002310175.1 Bacteroidales bacterium UBA1192 | reverse complement strand
GTAACATCACTTCCATCAACCTTTATTACGCCTTTGGCGGTCTCATAACCAATATATGAAACCTCATAGTGGTATTCTCCGTTGGAAAGCTTAAGGCTGAAACGGCCTTCAAGATCGCTGACTGCCCAGAATGAGTTATTCTCAAATGTGATGTTCACCAGTTCCAGCGGACCTCCGTGGGTTGCATCGGTTATGCGTCCGCTTACGGTGTAACTACGCTGTGATGCCGCAGTCCTCTGGGAATTCCGTGTCTGAGACTGTGCGGGTATGGCGGCAAGTGAAAGTGTTACCGCAAGTAAAAGCACTATCTTTTTCATGTTCAAAATCAGCTCCTTTGCAAAAATATCAATTCGCAAATATATAAATATGTGTGATAAAGCAAAAAGAAATATCCAGCTATTCAGGTGTCTTTCCGGTTTTGCCCCGCAAAATTACCCCTAATGCCATCCGGATAGGACTCCGGTAGGCTTAATAATGTATAAAAAACGATTATATACCTACTTTTAGGTATGAACAGATGTCAGATAGACAGCATGACTGGCATTTGGGAGACCGCGCTGTACAGGTGTAGCGTCCGTGAAGCAGGAGCCAATGATGTGCGAGAGAGAGTTTGTCTTGTGGAAAATATTTTACAAGTTCCAGTTCTACACTAAGTGGAGTGGTACAACGTTTGGGAACCAGTCCTATGCGATGGCTAACGCGGAACACATGGGTATCGACCGGCATAGCCTGGTCACCGAATGCCACGGCAAGCATGACATTGGCGGTTTTCCGGCCTACGCCGGGTAGTGATGTCATACTGTCCATATCCTTGGGGATCTCACCGCCAAACTTTTCTACGACCATACGGGCCATCTCGGCAAGATGTGAAGCCTTGGCGTTTGGGTATGAAACACTCTTTACATACGGGAATATCTGCTCCGGTGTGGCAATGGCCATATCCCTCACGGTGGGGAATGCCTTGAAAAGGGCGGGGGTGACCATGTTGACCCTCTTGTCCGTGCATTGGGCGGAGAGCATTACTGCCACAAGCAGTTCGTACGGAGACGAAAA
>DBYG01000026.1:0-176 GCA_002310175.1 Bacteroidales bacterium UBA1192 | reverse complement strand
CGCAGGTCCTTGACCTGATACTTAAGATTGGTGATACGCTCTATACCCATACCGAGTGCGTATCCTGTGTATTCCTTGCTGTTGATTCCGTTGAGTTCCAGAACGTTAGGATGAACCATACCGCAACCCAGGATCTCAACCCAACCGGTACCCTTGCAGAAGGGGCATCCCTTACC
>DBYG01000072.1:2639-4950 GCA_002310175.1 Bacteroidales bacterium UBA1192 | reverse complement strand
TTGGCGTCAAAGCTCTCCTCGGATACGTCGCAACCCTCAATCAGCGGTCTGATCTCCAGGCCGAAATGCTTGGCGAATGCGTAGTCACGGCTGTCGTGTGCGGGAACGGCCATGATGGCGCCTGTTCCGTAGCCGGCCAGCACGTAGTCACTTATCCATACTGGTACGTCTTCACCGGTCAGGGGGTTTATGGCATATGATCCGCTGAACACGCCGGTTACACGACGGTCGGCTATGCGCTCGCGCTCGGTGCGCTTCTTTACGGCTGCTATGTAGGCATCCACCTCCTTCTTCTGGGCTGGTGTGGTGAGCTGTGCCACCAGTTCGCTCTCGGGAGCCAGCACCATGAATGTCACGCCGAATATGGTATCGGCACGGGTGGTGAATATGGTGAATTCTATGTCAGAGTCCTTTACATGGAACTGCATCTCGGTTCCCTCGGAACGGCCTATCCAGTTGCGCTGGGTCTCCTTGATGGAATCGGACCAGTCTATCTTGTCCAGGCCGTCAAGCAGGCGCTGTGCATAAGCTGATACACGAAGACACCACTGACGCATCTTTTTTTGTTCCACGGGGAACCCTCCGCGAACTGACACACCTTCAACAACTTCATCATTGGCAAGCACGGTGCCAAGTCCTGCGCACCAGTTTACCATTGTCTCGCCCAGGTAGGCTATGCGGTAGTTCATCAGGATGTCTGATTTCTGCCTCTCATCCATAGCTTTCCACTCGGCAGCGGTAAAGCTGAGCTCCTCGCTCTGGGCTACGTCCAGATTTGCCGTTCCTTCTTTTTCAAAGTGCTCAATCAGTTTCTCTATGGGCTGGGCGCTCTGGCATTTGTTGCAGTAGAAGGAGCCGAACATCTTCTGGAATGCCCATTGGGTCCAGTGGTAATAGCCGGGCTCGCAGGTGCGTACCTCGCGGTCCCAGTCAAATGAGAATCCTATCTTGTCCAGCTGCTCGCGGTAGCGGTTTATGTTCTTTTCAGTTGTGATTGCGGGGTGCTGGCCGGTCTGTATGGCGTACTGCTCGGCAGGCAGGCCGTATGCATCGTAACCCATGGGGTTCAGGACGTTGAATCCCTGCTGACGCTTGAATCGGGCGTAGATGTCCGATGCTATGTAGCCTAAGGGGTGTCCTACGTGCAGGCCGGCGCCTGAGGGATAGGGAAACATGTTGAGTACGTAATACTTGGGTCTGGAGGCATCCTCAGTTACCTTATAAGTTCCCTCCTTGGCCCACTTTTCCTGCCATTTCTTTTCAATTGCTCTGAAATCGTATTCCATTATTGCGTCGAATGTTTCGTTTTGACGCGCAAAGATAATGCAAACGAGAGTAAAAACGAATTTATTCGTTTATACCGAGTGCAGCTTATCTTCGCGTCGAAGACGCAAAATTACATATTTTCAGGCAAAAACACTATAGTGTTTCTCATTTTGAAAACGCCGCAGGACATAAGGTTGGGGGAGACAACGCTCCGAGGCTACTCCAGACCTTTCCGGACCCTAAACGCCGAACTCGTCCTCATCGTCCCCTACGGGGCCGAACGTTCCTCGAACAAGCGGCGTTCTTAACGGGATCCTCCAAGGCCCTCCGCTCACGCCTCTCCACGATGCTCCCTCAACCTTATGTCCTGCTCCTGCAACTGGATACTTTGGTGCACAAAGAAAAAACCGCGCAGCAGATGCCGTGCGGTTTCATTTGGTTTGAAATTATTTAAATTGAATCTTGTGCGGGTTGGGTGATGACGTTGGGATCGGGGCCGTATTTGTTGGGGCCTTCGGTTCCGGGCAGGGCGCAGAAGATTATCAGTATGATGAATCCTACAATGGAGAGTATTACAAGGAAGGACATGATTCCGGCTGTTCCGTAAATGAGTTTCTGCTCGCGATTAATTTGTTGAGTATGTGCTGTCCTTGCTACAGGAGTGAATACACTTGGATCAACTGCAATGGAGTCACCATTGGCTTTATAGTAGAAAAATCTCTTTCCGCTTTGCACCTGCTCCATATAGTCGGGATATATCTTGATGGTATCTCCGTCTGTATCGGTATATCTGTTATAATATTCTGCCGGGTTGAAAGGGGTTACTGTTTCAGTTTCCTTAGTCTCTACATTAAAGTGAAACATTGAGTATATCATTGAAACCACGGCAATAATCATGGGTAACAGATATGCCAGCACCCATGCTCCTTTACGCTCCGAATCGTGAAGTCTGCGTACGGTTATGCTAACCAATGGTATTATCAGTATAAAGGCAATAAAGCCTACTATCATCAGACTGGCTTGAGGTGTGACAGGGATTTTTGCC
>DBYG01000072.1:0-2513 GCA_002310175.1 Bacteroidales bacterium UBA1192 | reverse complement strand
TTTTTTGTTTCCATAACTTTTGCGTTTGATTGGTTATGACGCAAAAGTAGGTCGGTCTCATTGGCCCTGGAAGTATGTTGCGTACCATTATCGTAACATTTCTGTGTTACGGTTTTTGTTACGGTTTCTGTATCCGGGAATATCTGCTCTGCCCAGAATGGAGTTAGTTTTTCCTTGATACGTTTTCTCCTCATTCTAAGGCTTTCTTTCGATATGGATATACAGTCAGAGATAACTTCCGGTTTAAAGCCCGTTGCAGCAAGCGCGCAGAATATAAGGTCTGACTCTGAAAGGGATGGTGACTCGGCTCTCATGTCCAGAAATACCGGGGCAAAAGTCTTTTCTATACAGCGCGTTACGGCCATTCTGTCATCAAAGGTCAGGCGGTTCTGGCGGCTGCGGTATTCTATCAGCATGCTGGCCTCGGGCATCTGGCGGAATTGTGCCAGGCAGGATTGCAGTTTCTCAATTCTTGAATCCATAATCAGTGTTGTTTGACGCAAAGATACGCCTTAAATCAGTAGCAAACCCGTATCAAACCGTAGCAAAAGCGTAACATTCCAACGTTATTGACTTATAAAAGCACTATCTTCGCTTACAGAAAAATGTGCTTATGAAACAGTTTATTGCTTTTTGCGGATTGGATTGTGAGGTTTGTCAGGCCCGGTTGGCAACAGTTAATGATGACGATGAGCTGCGCAGGAAAGTGGCTCGGGAATGGTCGGAGCTTAATAAGGTTGAGATTACTCCCGATATGATTAATTGTACCGGATGTCGTGTTGAAGGGGCTAAGACTCCGTTCTGCGATTCACTCTGTCCCATACGTAAGTGTGCCCGGGCTAAGGGTTTTGAGACCTGCGGTGACTGCGGTGAAATGGAGAGTTGCTCCAAGCTTGCTATGATTACATCAAACAATAAGGAAGCGTTATCAAATCTCAAAATGTAAGGTGACGTGACGCAAAGGGGTATTTCTTTCAGTCGCTTCGCTTGGTGAAAGCGTCCCTTCGGGCCGAGCGCGTTTTACGTCGTTTCAACTCACCTTAGGGAGAGAATAGGCCGTACCTGCGTTTTGCTTCCCTAAGGTGTGGGGGGGAGGAGAAAAACAGCGGATTTTATGTATTTTTGTGGATAAATATAGACAGTTATGAATATAAGACTTGAGCGTCCGGAGGACTATAGGGTGGTGGAGGAACTTACCCGTGAGGCGTTTTGGAATGTATATAAGCCGGGTTGCGTGGAGCATTATGTGTTGAATCAGTACAGGAACAATCCTGATTTTATTCCGGAGTTGGATTTTGTGATGGAGGAGAACGGGCTGATTATCGGCCATGTTATGTTCTCAAAGGCGGAGCTGGTGTTGGCTGATGGCACACACAAGCCTTCCTGGACTTTCGGACCTATCAGCATACATCCGGATTATAAGCGCAAAGGTTATGGGCTTAAGCTTTTGAATTATGCTCTTGACAAGGCGCGTGATATGGGTGTGGGCTTCCTTTGCATGGAGGGAAACATTGAGTTCTACAGGCATGCGGGATTCGGGCTGGCCAGCAGGCTGGGCATTCATTACCATTCGGAGCCCAAGGATGCTGAGGTTCCTTACTTCCTGGCTCAGGAACTGATTCCGGGCTGGCTTGGCGGCATTGAGGCAACTTATTGTCCACCGCAGGGTTACTTTGTGGCCGATGCCAATCCCGATGCGTTTGAGGCATACGATGCTACTTTCCCAAAGAAGGTTAAGGCTTTCCGTGAGGGGCAGCTGCCGCAGTTCTGCCAGAGTTGCGGAATGCCGCTTACCAGCGTAGAGGATTGCGGCACCAACGCTGACGGCAGCACCAACTTTGACTACTGTCAGTATTGCTATAAGGATGGGCGTTTTCTTCAGGACATGACAATGGAGCAGATGATAGAACACTGTGCCCAGTTTGTGGATGAGGTAAGTAAGAACATGCCCAAGCCAATGACCAAGGATGAGTACAAGCAGATGATGTACGGTTTTTTCCCGATGCTTAGAAGATGGCGGCGTTGACAGATGAAATGTTGAGGACCGTGAAAGGCGAGCCTGATGCGCAGGCCGTTTACAGGGAGGTAAAGCAGACGGGTGATTTTGCGGGCTTTACGCGCCGGTTCATGCATAGTGATGACGGACGTGTGGCGCGTAATGCGTTCTGGGTGCTTACCAAGGCTACAGACCAGGAGCTCTCGCAGTTGCAGGGTATGCTCCATGAGCTGATGGACCTGGCGCTCAAGACGGAACACTCGGCTGTACGAAGGCTTTCACTCAATATCATAGAACGCCTTAAGATGGAAGAGGAAGACCTGCGAACAGACTTTCTGGATTTCTGTCTGGAGCATATGGCCAGTGTGGATGAACTGCCCGGTATCCAGTCCATCAGCATGAAACTGGCTTACCGTATGTGCAAGTTCTATCCTGAGCTTATGGATGAGTTCAAAGTGACTCTGGAGTCTATGGAGACCGAGTACTACAAGCCGGCTGTGAACTGTGTCCGCAGCCG
>DBYG01000002.1:29050-49838 GCA_002310175.1 Bacteroidales bacterium UBA1192 | reverse complement strand
AAACAGAGAGTGAATAAGTCTTTTTTTCAGCTTGTTTTTTTTGTGAATGAATACTGGTCCACTTCGCTTTGCATACTTTTTGTTATTTTATATCCGGTATGCTTATTCTTTTTTTAAGTGATGATTTCAGTTCTGTTTTTTTATACTAAATTTGTTCCGAATGAAAATGTATTCGCTTTAAGTGGATACTTGTTTTTGTCGACAAATTAAACTTAATAATATGAATAATAAAATTCAGGAACTGACGGACATCATCTATAAAGAAGGTGTTGCCAAAGGGCAGGAAGAGGCTGAAAGGGTCTTAGCAGAGGCTAAAGAAAAAGCTCAAGCAATTCTGAATGAGGCTCAAAAAAGAGCAGATGAATTACTTTATAATGCTAGGAAGGAAAGTTCTGCAAATGCAGAGAATGTACGGAAAGAACTAAAACTTTATGCTTCACAGGCGGTGAATGCCCTTAAGTCTGAAATAGCTACAGTAATCACTGATAAGATTACTGATGAAGCAGTAAAAGGTTTTACTGGAAATCAGGATAATTTCAATGCATTTATTCTATCAATGGCTACTGAATGGGTAAAAAAAGAAAGTATTGTGATATCTACCGCGCAATCTGACAACCTCCGTAAGTATTTCCTTTCCAAATCAAAAGCTTTGCTTGACAAAGGAGTTGAGATAAAACAGGTGAATGGTCAGGATGTGGGTTTTTCCATTTCTCCTACAGATGGTTCCTATAAAGTTAATTTCGGCAATCAGGAGTTTGAGAATTGGTTCAAGTCAATGCTGCGCCCGCAACTGGTTGAGACCCTGTTCTGATGAGTAATTACTATTACATAATATCCGGGCTGCCCGACATAAGTTTTGACGACAGTAAGGCAGCGTTATCGGCTGAACAGTTTCGTACTGAGGTGTATGAGTCTCTGAGCGGCGCTGACCGCAAGGTTATGGATATTCTCCTGCTGGAGAATGACTGTCGTAACCTGATATCGATACTGCGCTCCAACCATGCGCCCGATGCAAATACTGTCAGCCTGGTGCAGGGCCTGTTCAGTGTTGAGCAACTGGAGGAGCTGATATCGGCGGTAAAGATTCAGGATCGTTGCCCACAGGGCATTCCGCAGTTCATGTACAAGTTTGTGCAGGAGTGGCAGGAGGACAGCTGGCAAGAACTGGCTGGATTTGCCGAGGATCGCCTGTGGGCGCTGTTTTATGAGCACGCCATGCAGGCCGACAATGAGTTTGTGCGCAGCTGGTACCGTTTTAATCTGGATGTTAATAACATACAGACGGCTATCACAGCCCGCAAGTATGATCTTGACATGCAAAAGGTAATAGTAGGGCAGAACGATACCGCTCAAGCTCTGCGTACTAGCGGTGCCAGGGATTGGGGATTGAGTCAGGAACTGGACTATTTTGATGATGTGGTGCGGCTGCTTGATGAGGATGACCTCTCATATCGTGAGCGCAAGGCTGATATGTTACGTTGGAGTTGGTTAGAGGACAATACCTTCTTTAATTACTTTGGTGTGGAACGCCTGTTCTCATACATGGTGCGTCTGGGTATGGTTGAGCGCTGGACCAGCCTGGATAAGGAGGAAGGCCAGAACCTCTTCAGGAAACTGATTGGGGATTTGAAGGGGCAGACTGCTGTTCCGGCAGAATTCAAGACAAATTGATAATTCTCAGCTCTCAATTAAATTTTAACGAGTTAAAAAATCAAATATGAGTACAAAAGGTACAGTGCGCGGAGTCATTGCCAACATGGTCACGCTCAAGGTGGACGGCCCTGTTGCGCAGAATGAGATCTGCTACATTGAGACAGGAGGCGATAAGCTGATGTCCGAGGTCATCAAGGTGGTGGGCGAGAATGTTTTCGTCCAGGTATTCGAGAGCACCCGAGGACTCAAGGTGGGAGCGCCTGCCGAATTTACCGGCCACATGCTGGAGGTTACGCTGGGTCCCGGCATGCTGTCGCACAACTATGATGGTCTGCAGAATGACCTGGACAAGATGACCGGCGTGTTTCTTAAGCGCGGAGAATACACCTATCCGCTTGATAATGACCGCCTTTGGAAGTTTGAACCTATCGTTAAGGTGGGCGATAAGGTGCGTGCATCGGACTGGTTAGGTAAGGTTGAGGAGAATTTCCAGCCGCTCAAGATCATGGCTCCGTTCCGTCTGGAGGGTGAGTATACTGTCAAGAAGATTGCCACAGAGGGTGAGTACCGCATTATTGATGAGATTGCGGTGCTGGAGAACGCCAGTGGTGATACCCTAAGCGTAAACATGATCCAGAAATGGCCTGTTAAGGTGGCAATGACGAATTATCGCGAGAAACCTCGTCCATTCAAGCTGCTGGAGACAGGTGTTCGTTCCATAGATACTCTGAACCCCATTGTGGAAGGCGGTACCGGATTTATTCCGGGTCCGTTCGGTACAGGTAAGACCGTGTTGCAGCACGCAATCTCCAAGCAGGCCGAGGCTGATATAGTGGTTATTGCTGCCTGCGGTGAGCGTGCCAATGAGGTTGTGGAGATATTTACCGAGTTCCCGGAGCTGGACGACCCGCACACTGGCCGTAAGCTGATGGAGCGTACAATCATTATTGCAAACACTTCAAACATGCCGGTGGCTGCCCGTGAGGCTTCGGTGTATACGGCTATGGCTATATCGGAATATTACCGTAGTATGGGCTTGCGCGTTCTGCTGATGGCAGACTCTACAAGCCGTTGGGCACAGGCTCTACGTGAGATGTCCAACCGTATGGAGGAGCTGCCCGGTCCGGATGCTTTCCCTATGGATATTTCCAGTATCATTGCAAACTTCTATGGACGTGCAGGTTATGTTTACCTGAACAACGGCCAGCCGGGTTCAATTACCTTTATAGGTACGGTATCACCTGCCGGAGGTAATCTTAAGGAGCCGGTTACGGAGAACACCAAGAAGGTGGCCCGATGCTTCTACGCCCTGGAGCAGGAGCGTGCCGACCGCAAGCGCTATCCGGCCATCAATCCCATTGACTCTTACTCCAAATATCTGGATTATCCGGAATTTGAAAAGTATATCACCGACCGCATTAACGGCGATTGGACAAGTAAGGTGAACGAGCTTAAGACCCGCCTGCTGCGCGGTAAGGAGATTGCCGAGCAGATTAACATCCTGGGCGATGACGGTGTTCCTGTGGATTATCACGTAACATTTTGGAAATCAGAGCTGATAGACTTTATCGTATTGCAGCAGGATGCCTTTGATGAGGTTGATGCCGTGACCCCGATGGAGCGTCAAGAGACCATCGTGGACCGCGTGATTGACATCTGCCATACTGAATTTAAGTTTGATACTTTCCTGGAGGTTATAGATTATTTCAAGAAGGTAATCAACCTGTGCAAGCAGATGAACTACCAGCCGTTTGAATCGGACAAGTATTTTGAGTACGAGAAGGAACTCAAGGCCCTTCTTGCTGAACGTAAAACCGCTTAACTCACTATAGCTATGACAACAAAGGCATTCCAGAAGATTTACACCAAGATCAGCCAGATTACCAAGGCTACCTGCTCGCTTAAGGCGCAGGGTGTGGGTTACGATGAGCTGGCCGTTATCGATGGCCGACTGGCTCAGGTGGTTAAGATCGTTGGCGATGACGTTACGCTGCAGGTGTTTGAGGGCACCGGTGGTATTCCCACAAACGCCGAGGTGGTGTTTATGGGCAAGGCTCCTACGCTGAAAGTGAGTGACAGCCTGGCTGGCCGATTCTTCAACGCATACGGTAACCCTATCGACGGCGGTCCTGCTGTTGAGGGCGCAGATGTTGAAATTGGCGGTCCGTCGGTTAATCCCGTGCGCCGTAAACAGCCGTCTGAGCTTATAGCAACCGGTATCGCGGGTATTGACCTTAACAATACTCTTGTGTCCGGACAGAAGATTCCTTTCTTTGCCGATCCGGACCAGCCTTTCAATCAGGTTATGGCTACCGTTGCCATGCGTGCCAAAGCCGATAAGATTATCCTGGGCGGTATGGGTATGACTAATGACGACTACCTGTACTTTAAGAACGTGTTCTCCAATGCTGGTGCCATGGACCGTATTATCGGATTCATGAACACCACCGAGGACCCTGCTGTAGAGCGCCTGCTGGTGCCTGATATGGCTCTGACCGCTGCTGAGTATTTTGCCGTGCAGAAGGATGAGAAGGTGCTGGTGCTGCTCTCCGATATGACATCATACGCTGATGCTCTGGCTATCGTCTCGAACCGTATGGACCAGATTCCTTCCAAGGACTCTATGCCGGGTTCGCTTTACTCTGACCTGGCCAAGATCTATGAGAAGGCCGTGCAGTTCCCATCAGGTGGTTCCATCACTATTATTGCTGTTACGACTTTGAGTGGCGGCGATATTACTCATGCCGTACCTGATAATACGGGTTATATCACCGAGGGTCAGTTGTTCCTGCGCCGCGACAGTGATATAGGTAAGGTTATCGTTGACCCGTTCCGCTCATTGTCCCGTTTGAAACAGCTTGTTAACGGTAAGAAAACGCGTGCCGACCATCCGCAGGTGATGAATGCCGCCGTGCGTCTGTATGCCGATGCCGCCAACGCCAAGACCAAGGTGGAGAACGGTTTTGACCTGACTGACTACGATGAGCGTACGCTTAAGTTCGCTCATGACTACAGCGAGAAACTCCTGGCCATTGACGTGAACCTGGATACCACAGAGATGCTTGATGTTACCTGGCAGCTCTTTGCCCAGAACTTCAAGCCCGACGAAGTGAACATCAAGGCCGCCCTTGTAGAGCAATATTGGCCAAAATAGTACAAAATGGGTCTAACCCCAATTATACTATTTTGAAAAAAATAGGATATGGCGATAAAGTTCCAATATAACAAGACCTCACTTCAAGTACTGGAGAAGCAACTGAAAGTGCGTAAGCGCACCTTACCTATAATAAAGAGTAAGGAGAGCGCGCTGCGTATGGAGGTCAAGAAATGCAAGGACGATCTGGTCCGGCTGGAGCGTGAGCTGGAGGAGGGTATAAGCAAGTATGACTCCATGTTTGCGCTGTGGAACGAATTCAACGCTAATCTGGTCAAGGTGAAGGACGTTCACCTGGCCGTGCGCAAGATTGCCGGAACTCGAATCCCGGTGCTTGATGAGGTTGAGTTCGATGTTGCTCCGTTCAGCCTGTTCAGTCAGCCCAAATGGTACTATGATGGCATCAACATACTGCAGAGTCTGGCCCATGATGCAATACTGGTGGAGTTCACCACTGCCAAACTGGGTCTGCTGGAGAAAGCCCGCAAGAAGACCACTCAGAAGGTTAACCTGTTCGAGAAGGTTCAGATTCCCGGTTATGAGGATGCTATTCGTAAGATAAAACGCTTCATGGAGGATGAGGAGAACTTGTCCAAGTCAAGCCAGAAAATCCTGAAATCTCTGCTTGAGGCCCGTGAAGCTGCTAAAGAAGAGGAGGCCGAGTTATGATTACAAAGATGAAAAAACTCTCCTTCCTTATTCACAGTAAGGAGTATGACCAGTTCCTGGAACATCTGCGTTCTCTTGGAGTGGTACATGTAATCCGTAAGCAGGAGGGGGCAGTCCAGGATCAGGCTCTTCAGGATGATATTAACCTGCTGGCCCGATACAAGAACGCTCTTAAGGTGCTTGAACCGATGTTTGCACCCATCGGGGGTGAACAAATTAGAGACGAACATACGGACAATGTTTCGGCACGGAACATATTGGAACAGTTCGATATCCTGGAGGCGGACAAGCTAGTGCAGGAGCAGACTCTTCAGGCACTCAGTCGCGACCGCGCACAGTTGCTGCCGTGGGGTGATTTTGATCCACATAATGTGGTGCGCCTTATCCGTGCCGGCTACAAGTTGCGTTTCTATACCTGCCCACTGCGCGTCTACAAACAAGAGTGGGAACAGGATTACAATGCCATTGAGATTATGCGTGACAAGCAGAAGGTGAATTTCGTCACCGTCACGCATGAGGGAACGCCGGTGGATATTGATGCCGAGCGCGTTCATCTGCCATCTATGTCGCTGTCATCGGTCCAGGCCGATATAGACAAGACTCAGGCTGCAATAGATGCCATCCCGGTTAAGATGGTACAGCTTGCCAGAGTTGGTGTACCTGTGCTGCAAGGCGCTGTAAAACAATTGGATAGCAAGATAGACTTTGGTCGGGTGAAACTTACCGGCGAGCACCTTGCTGCCGATACCCTCCTGTTGCTTGAGGGCTGGATTCCTGCCGATAAGGTGGAGGAGGCCAGCCGTGAGCTGGACCTTAAGGGCGTGTTCTTTGAAGTTGATGATCCCACTCCTGATGATGACATACCTATCCAACTTAGTAACAACAGATTTGCCAAACTGTTTGAGCCGCTCACCAAGCTCTACATGCTACCCACATATCAGGAACTGGACCTGACGCTGTTCTTTGCGCCGTTCTTTATGCTCTTCTTTGGGCTCTGTCTGGGCGATACGGGCTACGGACTGCTGATGATTGTGGCGCTGCCTATTTTCACCAAACTGTTCCAGCTTATCAACCCAAGCTTCAGTAAGTGGCTGGTGGTGCTGTTCGGTGCCAGCACTATGCTGTGCGGACTGCTTTCGGGCACGTTCTTCGGGTTCAATATGTATGACCTGGACATCCCGTTCGTACAAAAGATGAAGGGGATACTCTATACCGATAACTCCACCATGTTCACGGTGTCACTGTGCATAGGCGTGGTGCAGATCCTGTTCGGTATGGGCATAAAGGCAGTTAACCTGGCTATTCAGTGCGGGTTCAAGTTTGCGCTGAGCACCATAGGGTGGCTCGTTCTGCTCATTACGGTGGGCGTGGTTGCGCTGGCCGGTCTTGATTTCAAGAGCCCGGTGATACTGGCTATCCTGATTGTGGCCGCTGTGCTGATATTCCTGTTCAACAGTCCGGGCAAGAACCCGTTGCTGAACATTGGCCTGGGCCTATGGGATACCTATAATATGGCGACAGGCCTGCTGGGTGACGTGCTCTCATATGTGCGTCTGTTTGCGCTGGGCCTGAGCGGCGGTATTCTGGCTAATGTGTTCAACAGCATGGCTGTGGGTATGGCACCTGACAACAAGGTGATCGGATTCATTGTGATGGTGCTGATATTTGTGATAGGTCACGCGTTGAACATTTTCATGAATATCCTGGGCGCCATTGTACACCCGATGCGACTCACGTTCGTTGAGTTCTTCAAAAACGCGGGATATGCCGGCGGCGGAATGGAATACAAACCTTTCAGGAAAATATCAACAAATTAAATAAACAACAATTATGTCTAGTTTAGTATTAGCTTTTGTGGGCGTAGCCCTTATGATCGGCCTTGCAGGCATAGGTAGCGCATACGGTGTGACGATTGCCGGAAACGCAGCTGTCGGTGCATTGAAGAAGGTTGACAAGTTCGGTAACTTTATTGTGCTGACCGCTCTGCCCGGTACTCAGGGCCTGTACGGTTTTGCCGGTTACTTTATCTTTGCCAATATGGCTGGTGTGCTTACTCCTGATATCACTCCGCTGCAGGCAGCATCGGTATTTGGCGGCGGTCTGGCACTGGGTATCGTAGGCTTGTTCTCGGCCATCCGTCAAGGTCAGGTTTGCGCCAACGGTATTGCAGGCATCGCTCAGGGTCACGACGTATTCAGCAAGACCCTTATCCTGGCCGTATTCCCCGAGCTCTACGCCATCGTAGCTCTGGCCGGCGTGTTCCTGATGAGTTCAGCTCTCTGATAAGAACATCACAGACGGTTCCTTCTGTGTACTGGACAAGGTACACAGGAGGAACCGTCACTTTTGTGTATGCCCGTACATGAAATAATTCCCTATTCTCAATTCTCAATTCTCAATTTGTAGTAACTTTGCAGTCTGAAAATATGATAGAAAGGAATATGGGTGACACCAAAAGGAAACCTGACTACATATTCTCCGTGAGTTGGGAGGTCTGCAATAAGATTGGAGGCATTTATACTGTGCTTTCCACACAGGCCAAGACACTCAAGGAGACAAGTGGTGCCACATTAGTCTATGTCGGTCCTGACCTTTGGGAAGGAAAAAATAACCCTCTTTTTGATGAGGACAAATCACTATACACACTTTGGAGAAATCATGCACGTGAAACAGACGGTATACCTGTAAGGGTAGGATACTGGAATATTCCCGGCCGCCCCATTGTCATACTGGTGGATTTCATGTCGAACTATTCATTCCGGAATGACATCTATAGCCGTGCCTGGGAATTGTTCAACATAGATTCCCTTCATGCTTATGGTGATTACGATGAGGCATCTATGTTTTCATACGCGGCTGCATTGGTTGTAAAGAGCTTCTATAGCTTCAATATAAGCTCTAACGACACCGTAGTCTATCATGCCCATGAGTGGATGACCGCCTTGGGCGCTTTGTTTGTGAAGCATTTTGTCCCTCAGATATCTACAGTTTTTACTACACACGCCACATCCATTGGCCGTTCCATTTGCGGCAATGGTAAGGCTCTTTATGAGTTCTTTGATGGTTACAACGGAGATCAGATGGCCCATGAGCTTAACATGGAGGCCAAACATTCCGTTGAGAAACAGGCCGCACATAGGGTAGATTGTTTTACTACTGTCAGTGACATCACTTCCCGTGAGTGTACCCAGCTGTTGGAACGCACTCCCGATGTGGTGACCGTGAACGGATTTGAGGACGGATTCCTGCCATCGCCCGGCAAGTTCGGGGATAAACGCAAGGAAGCCCGCCGGTGCATCTTGTCAGTAACGAATAAACTGTTCGGCACAGATTGGGCCGATGATACGGTCATTGTGGCTATAGGCGGCCGTTATGAGTTCCGAAACAAGGGTATTGACCTGTTCATTGAGTCAATACGTCGTTTGCGTGACGAGGAAAAGACCGGCACCGCCCATATCCTGGCACTTATCAATGTGCCTGCTTGGGTAATGGAACCCAGGCGAGACCTTCAGGACCGTGTGAACCTGAACGATTCAGGCAGATCGCCGTTACCTATGCCATTGACAACCCATTGGCTGCATAACATGGGTGAGGACCGTGTGATATCCACACTTCAGTCTATGGGGTTCCGAAATGCACCGGAAGACAATATTAAGGTATTGTTCGTACCATGTTACCTAGATGGCAATGACGGTATCTTCAACAAATCCTATTACGACCTGCTCATCGGTCAGGATCTGGCGATATTCCCGTCGTATTACGAGCCGTGGGGCTATACTCCGCTGGAGAGCGCCGCATTCAACGTTCCAACCATAACATCTGACCTGGCTGGATTCGGTCTCTGGGTAAACTCCGTGGTCAAACGTGATTCGGAATTGGAGGACGGTGTAAAGGTCGTTCATCGTACTGACAGCAACTGGAACGAAGCGGCATCGGACATAAGTCTACAGATTCGGAAATGGGTGGGAAAAAGCGCAGCTGAACGTGACGATATCCGCCGGAAAGCGGGTAATATCGCACATAAAGCCCTTTGGAAGCACTTTATAAAGTACTATCTTGAAGCTTATGGTTTTGCGATAGAGAAAACATGGAATGAACATTTTTTGATACAACAAATATGAAGATTAAAGCAAGCAATTCAAACCAACCCTCATGGCGCGAGATTTATATCAAATCAAGTGTACCTGAGGCATTGCAGAAACTTGATGAACTGGCACACAACATCTGGTGGGTATGGAACGAGGACGCCAAGGCCCTGTTCAAGGAGATAAACCCTGATATGTGGACACGTGTGCGCCACAACCCCATTATGATGCTCCAGCGTCTGGGTTATGAGAAACTGGAAGAACTGTCCAAGAATCAGCTGTTCCTGGACAAGATGAATTCTATCTATGATAAATTCCGCAAATATATAGACGTCAAACCCGACTCCAAGCGTCCGTCGGTGGCATATTTCTGCATGGAATACGGCCTAACCCATGTGCTTAAGATATATTCAGGCGGACTGGGTGTCCTGGCCGGAGATTACATGAAAGAGGCAAGTGACAGCAATGTCGACATGTGTGGTGTAGGTTTCCTTTACCGTCACGGATACTTCACTCAGACTCTCTCCATGGATGGTCAGCAGATAGCCAACTATGAACCTCAGGATTTCAACACCCTGCCTCTTGAACGTGTCTTTGACAAGACCGGCCAGCCTTTGACCATCGCTGTTCCCTACATCAATTATACAGTCTATGCAGCTATCTGGAGAGTAAACGTAGGCCGTGTGCCTCTTTACCTCATGGATACTGATATCGATATGAACAGTGACTATGACCGTCCCATTACATCACAGCTCTATGGAGGTGACTGGGAGAATCGCCTTAAGCAGGAGATACTTCTTGGTATAGGCGGTATGCTCACTCTTGAGGCTTTAGGCATAAAGAAGGATATTTATCACTGCAACGAGGGTCATGCAGCTCTGTGCAACCTGTATCGTCTGACACAGTATGTCAAGCAGGGCCTGACATTCAATCAGGCTATGGAGGTGGTCCGCGCATCGTCACTCTACACTGTTCACACTCCCGTTCCCGCAGGTCATGATTATTTTGACGAGGGCCTCTTCGGCAAGTACATGGGCGGATATGCCCAGCAGTTAGGTATCTCATGGGCTGAGCTGATGGATATGGGACGCACCAATCCAGGTGATCCGGGCGAAAGGTTCTGTATGTCAACCTTTGCGTGCAACACATGCCAGGAAGTCAACGGCGTAAGCTGGCTGCACGGTGAGGTGTCCAAGAAAATGTTCTCAGGAATATGGAAGGGATATTTCCCGGAGGAGAGTCATGTGGGATACGTGACTAACGGTGTACACATGCCTACATGGGCTTCTAAGGAGTGGCAGGCACTGTATGCCAGGTATTTTGACAAGAAGTTCCTCTCCGACCAGTCCAATGAAAAGATGTGGGAGGACATATACAAAGTACCAGACAAGGTCATCTGGGATTTGCACAATGACCTCAAGAATCAGCTTATCGAGTATATCCGTGAGCAGTTCCGTGACAGCTGGCTTAAGAACCAGGGTGATCCTTCACGAATCATGTCACTTATGGAGAAGATCAACCCCAATGCCCTGACAATAGGGTTCGGCCGCCGTTTTGCCACTTACAAGCGTGCGCATCTGCTGTTCACTGATCTGGACCGTCTTGCCAAGATAGTCAATAATCCCGATTATCCTGTCCAGTTCTTCTTTACCGGTAAGGCTCACCCGCATGATGGTGCCGGTCAGGGACTTATCAAGCAGATTATCGATATCAGCCGCCGTCCGGAGTTCCTGGGCAAGATCATATTCCTTGAGAACTACGATATGCATCTGGCTCGCCGTCTGGTATCAGGCGTCGACATCTGGCTGAACACTCCCACACGTCCGCTTGAGGCATCGGGTACATCGGGTGAGAAGGCACTGATGAACGGTGTGGTCAACTTCTCTGTTCTGGACGGATGGTGGTACGAGGGTTACCGTCAGGGTGCAGGTTGGGCTCTGACCGACAAGCGCACCTATCAGAACCAGAGCTATCAGGACCAGCTTGACGCAGCAACCATATACGGTCTGCTGGAGAACGAGATTCTGCCGCTGTATTACAACAAGAATGCCGAAGGTATATCTGAAGGTTGGGTGTCGACTATGAAGAATTCTATCGCCCAGATAGCTCCCCACTATACTATGAAACGTCAGTTGGATGACTATTTCAGCCGTTTCTACTGCAAGATGGCGGACCGTTCCAGACTCCTCACTGCAGATAACTACACCAAAGCCAAGGAGATTGCAGCATGGAAGGAAATAGTTGCAGAGCGTTGGGACTCCATCGAGGTGGTGGGATGCCGGAAGGATATCCCTGATCTCCAGGGAACTTTTGTCACCGGTAAATCATACACAGTCGAATATGATATTGACGAGAAGGGGCTTGACAATGCAGTGGGCGTTGAGATGGTGCTTATTGGAACCGATGCTGACGGTAATGACAAGTTTGAGAAGAAGATACCTCTGAATCTCGTAAAACGTGAGGGTAATATCTTCACTTTCCGAGGTACGGTCAAGAATGATTATCCCGGTGTGTTTAAAGTGAGTTACAGAATGTATCCGCAGAATCCTGATTTGCCTCACCGTCAGGACTTCTGTTTTGTACGTTGGTTTGACTGATGAAGAAGACTGTCACTTTCGGAGAGGTTATGCTTAGGCTTGCCACTCCCGGTTATGAACGTTTCGGACAGAGCAATGTCTTTAATGCCACGTATGGTGGCGGTGAGGCCAATGTGGCCGTATCCCTGGCTAACTATGGGCTACCGGTTTCATTCGTGACGCGTGTCCCTGACAATGATATTGCAAGAGCCTGCATCCGTGAGCTCCGTGGTTTCGGAGTTGATGTGAGCGATATTGTTTACGGGGGTGACCGTTTGGGGATATACTTCCTTGAGACCGGAGCTGTGAGCCGTGGAAGCAAGGTGATATATGACCGTGCCGGTTCATCCATTGCCATGATTGAGTCTGGAATGATTGACTGGGACAATGTACTGGCTGATGCCGGTTGGTTCCATTGGACAGGTATCACTCCTGCCATCTCTGAAGGAGCAGCCAAAGTATGTCTTGAGGCTTTAAGGAAATGTAATTCCATGGGCATTCCTGTGTCATGTGACCTCAATTACCGCAAGAACCTGTGGAAATGGGGAAAGAAAGCGCATGAGGTTATGCCTGAACTGGTGGCGTGTACTGACATAGTCCTGGGTAATGAAGAGGATGCCTCTATGGCGCTAGGGATCAAGCCGGAAGGTGTTGACGTAAGTGCAGGTAGGGTAGATGCCGATGCCTATCTGTCCGTCTCAAGGCAGATAATGGATCAGTTCCCCCGCTGTCGCAAGGTGATAACCACACTCCGTGGTTCAGTCAATGCCAATGACAACACATGGGCAGGTGTCCTCTATGATGGCAGGACACTGTTCAAATCACGTCAGTACAGGATTACGCACATCGTGGACCGTGTGGGAGGCGGTGATTCGTTCATGGGTGGTCTGATATATGGCTTGCGTGTGTACGGTGATGATCAGAAAGCCTTGGATTTCGCGGTTGCCGCATCTTGCCTGAAACATACCGTTTATGGTGATTATAACCGTGTTACCGTTCAGGAGGTTGAGAAACTCATGTCCGGTGATGCTTCCGGCAGGGTGGCGCGTTGAAAATATAAACAGATGAAATATGAGTAGGTTCAAGAGGCTTCAGGTGCTCCGGACTTTTATGGAGACAGGCATAGTTCCGCTCTTTTACAATCCCAGCGCGGATATTGTAAAGCATGTGGTGAAAGCTTGTTATGACGGAGGAGCCAGGGTGTTTGAATTCACTAATCGTGGTGATTGCGCACACATCGTGTTTGATGAAGTAAACAGATGGTCCGCATCGGAATGTCCCAACATGATATTGGGAGTAGGTTCCGTATGTGATCCGGCCACTGCCGCTCTCTATATCCAGCTTGGTGCGGGATTCATTGTCTCTCCCAGTTTGAATCCGGATATGGCCAAAATATGCAACCGCCGTAAGATTGCGTGGATACCTGGTTGCGGTACCCTTACTGAGATCAATACCGCTGAGGAGCTGGGCTGTGAGATTGTCAAGATCTTTCCCGGTGCCGAGGTTGGTGGACCTTCATTCGTGAAGGCCATAAAGGGTCCCTGCCCTTGGACAGAGATCATGCCGTCAGGAGGCGTATCACCTGATCCTGCAAGTCTTGAAGCCTGGTTCAAGGCTGGTGTAGCATGCGTAGGTCTCGGTTCACAGCTTACCCCCAAGAATGTGCTGGAGTCACATGATTACCGTTTTATAGAAGATAAAGTCAGGGAGTCAATAGATTTTGTAAGAAAATACAAGCAGCAATGAAGAATTTGTTTGATATTTCCGGAAAGAACGCCATTGTGACAGGTGGCGCCGGAACACTGGGAAGCAATATCGCCAGGCATCTTGTCGGGCAGGGTGTCAACGTGATCCTTTTGGGGCGTCACAAGGAGAATACTGAAGCTATGGCTCAGGAACTGGCAGCCTTAAACGGTGGTAAGGTGTCAGCTGTCGTATCGGATGTACTCGACATTGACAAGCTCAAGGCTACCCGTGACTTTATAGACAAGGAGTGGGGTGGTACCGATATACTTGTGAACTGTGCCGGCGGTAATGTCCCCGGTGCCACAGTTCCTGATGACAAGTCAGTCTTCGACATGAAAATAGAGGATTTTGAAAAGGTCACCAGTATCAATATGAACGGCACTGTCTATCCATCACTCGTTTTCGGTGAATCTATGGCCAAAAAGGGCAGCGGAAGCATCATCACGATCTCTTCCATGGCAGCTATGAGCGCCCTTTCACGCGTGATGGGATACACTGTGGCCAAGTGCGGCATTGACGGCTTCACCCGCTGGATGGCACAGGAGATGGCAATCAAGTTCAATGAGAAGATCCGTGTCAATGCAATAGCTCCCGGTTTCTTTATAGGAAATCAGAACAGGGCTATGCTCATAAATCAGGATGGGTCATATACCGAGCGCAGCAAAAAGATCATAGCACATACCCCCATGCGTCGTTTCGGTGATATAACCGAGTTAAACGGTGCCGTACATTTCCTCTGCTCTGAAGCCGCATCTTTCATTACTGGAATAGTGATGCCTGTTGATGGTGGATTCAGCTCATTCAGCGGAATCTGACATGAAGCTCGAGAAAGCATGGCGATGGTTTGGCCATAATGATGCCGTCACTTTGGACAATATGGTCCAGATGGGTATTGAAGGGGTTGTAACCGCCCTTCATCATATCCCGACAGGGGAAGTCTGGCCTAAGGAGGAGATACTCCGGCTCAAGCGTGAGATTGAGTCAAAAGGGATGCGGTGGAGCGTGGTGGAGAGTATCCCGGTATCAGAATCCATCAAGACCGGCTCCGCTGACAGGGAAAAACATATCGGGAACTACCGGCATACCATACGGAATCTGGGCGAATGCGGAATTGACACCGTATGTTACAACTTCATGCCGGTTTTGGATTGGTGCAGGACAATATTGGATTATCCGCAACCCGGCGGCGGAATAGGGCTCTGTTTTGACTATCCCACCTTTGTGGCGTTTGATGTGTTCATCCTCAAGCGTCCTGACGCAGCCGATGATTACTCCAGAGAGGACCTTGAGGAGGCAGAGAAAGTATTCTCTCGTATGACCCCTGAAGAGGCCTCTGCGCTCAGTTACAACATAATTGTGGTGACACAAGGTTTCATTAACGGTGTGATTGACGGCTCTGTCAGCAATCCTGAGAAACTCTTCCTTGAGTATATATCCCGTTACAGGGATATTGATCGTGACGGTTACAGGGAAAACCTCAAATATTTTATCGATAAGATAATTCCTGACTGTGAGGAGTATGGAGTCAACCTGTGCATACATCCGGATGATCCGCCGTATCCCATCCTCGGGATGCCCCGCATCATGGGTTGCTCCGATGACATGGAGTGGCTCACTGAAGCCAACACCTCCCTCAGGAACGGAATAACATTCTGTACCGGTTCATTGTCCGGACGTCATGACAATGATCTTCCGCTCATGGCTGAAAGATTTGGTTCCCGAATCCACTTCGCCCATCTCAGGAACACCCGATATACCGGATACAAGAGCTTCTATGAGTCCGGTCACCTTTACGGAAGCCTGGATATGCCAGCCATAGTCGAGGCTCTCATGCGCGAGCAGCGCAGGCGTGTGTCAGAAGGCAGGCACGATACCAGAATACCCGTAAGGCCGGATCATGGTATAAGAATACTGAATGACCTTGATGCCGACAGGTACAATATAGGTTATCCCCTTAACGGACGGTTGCGCGGTATAGCCGAGCTGGACGGGCTTATGGTGGGGATAGACAGAATGTTGTCCAGAGAAAGCCTTTAGCTGATTGTTCCGGAGCCGAGCATCTCACCATCCGCAGCGTACCATACGGCAAACTGCCCGGGAGTAATACCTCTCTGAGGTTCGTCAAACAGGATATACATGCCGGTTTCACGCATCATGAGCCATGCGTCCTGAAGAGGCTGCCTGTAACGTATCCTTACCCGGTATCGGCGTAGCTCACCTTGAGACATAATTATATCAGGCCGGATCCAGTGCACCTGGTCAGTGCTTATATTGAGGCAGCTGCGAGACAGCCCCTTATGTGTGTGCCCCTCGCCCGCATATACTATATTCCTCTCAATATCAGTACCTATAACGAAGAGAGAACCGTCATGTCCTCCTATGTTGAGACCATGACGCTGTCCTATGGTGAAGAATTGCGCACCGTTGTGCTCCCCTATTATCTTTCCCCAGGGGTTCTGCTTCCAGCGGGTCTTTTTCGTATGCTTGCGCCCTGAACGGTAGGTTTCGGTAATGAACTTGATGGCAGAGTAGTCTACCTCTCCGGCCAGCAGGGAAAGTGTAGTGTCGTCCAGTTGTGAAAGCTTTTGTGGATCGTAGCTGTTTGAACCCAGAGTGCCGGTACATTTATCTTCGCTGACATATCCGGTTACCATCACAGCAGGTACGGAGCCTACCGTGAGGGAGGAGAGGGTCTGCTCCACAAAATGATAGTGTGCGTCATCGGAATAGAAGCGGTCATAAACCTCCACAACATCCCCACGTACACTCTTGAGTTTCTGTTTGAGGAATTCGGGAAGGTCAACCTTACCCACAAAACATATTCCCTGAGAATCCTTTCTGGTGGCGGAAGGGAGACCTGCCTCGGCTGCTATCCTGCGAACCTCCGGCTTGAGCAGGTGTCCTACAGGAAAGAGAGCTTTGGAAAGCTGCTCCTGGTTGAGTTGGCACAGGAAGTAACTCTGATCCTTGTTTGGGTCTGTCCCTTCCAGTATCCTGCAGACAGACTTGCCGTAATCGGCTGTCATGATTTCCTTCCGGCAGTAATGCCCGGTGGCCACCATCTCAGCCCCAAGCCCTGATGCCGCTTCAAGAAAAGCGTCAAACTTTATTTCACGGTTGCACAGTACATCCGGATTTGGGGTCCGTCCCTTGGAATACTCATGGAACATATAGTCAACCACACGTTTCCTGTATACTTCACTCAGGTCAATAAAATGAAAAGGTATTCCTATCTTCCTGGCCACCATCTGGGCTACCATACGGTCCTCCTCCCACTCGCAGTCACCGTGAAGCGTACCTTCAGTATCATGCCAGTTCTGCATGAACAAACCAAACACGTCATGTCCTTGCTGCTTAAGCAGTAAAGCCGCAACGCTTGAATCAACCCCGCCTGAAAGCCCTACACAAATCTTCATGCTGCAAAAATAATGCTTTTAAACTTATTCCGAAAATAAACCCCAAGCTGCGTAATGCAGCTTGGGGACTCCGTTTAAAGACTTATTGAGAAGAACGGAAGTTTTATGTTTATCAATGATACTTTTCAGGTTCTTTCTGTCAAAAAAAATCTATGCAAAATTACCTATATGGACAGCTCCTGATGTATAAAATCGTAAAATCGTTATATAAAATCGTAAAATAATATCTCATTTGGGGATAAACTGGTGTGCCACCTGTTCTTTTACAGCTGTTAGAGTGTTACGGTTATAATATGGTTATCACTGTCAACCTTTTCGGTCTTCCGAAATTTAGTTGAAAAGACAAGTTTATGTTTGAGTTGTTGCAGTTAAGTCATATTATCTTGTTATCAACTTCGTTTTACTCTCACTCTACCCATACTCTACCCATAGGGTTGCCATAGAGTTGCCATAGGGTAGCCATAGGGTAGCCATACCCCTTGAGTATGGCACAAAGCAGCCTGGAAGCAGAGTGATTGCTGCTTGGAAGCAGCTTAAAGGCAGTCTTTCAACTAAATTGTGGAAGAACCACCAGAATCAGGAAAAGACATATACGTTGAACATTATTAAAAAAAATAATTAACAAACCGGATTAGAGTGCGTCTTTATTGCGAAACAGCACAATAAAAATAAAGTTGCTGCGATTACATTGTAAATAAAGAGAGGATTAAAGACAAACCACAATGAGGAGTTTTTTTATAATTCTGGCACTTATGATTCCACTGTTGGGAAATGCCAGGAAGGAAAAGGAAGTAGTTTCGGAGTACATGATACACCGTGTCATACAGGATTACGGCAGTGAGTCGGGATTTGAGGTGATCAGGATAGGCCCGTTGGCAGCCGATATCCTCAAGGGTGCGGTGAGGATGTCACTCTCAAAGGACAATAGCCCCGAGGCCCGTGAGATGGACAAGGTGATAAAGCAGATAAACAAACTCATCGTGGTGGATTATGAGGATTGCAGCTATGAGACTCGCACAATGATAAACCGGGACCTGGAGAAGGCTCTTGATCCCGGGAACCTTCTGATGGAAATCAAGGACGGCGAAAATTCCATGCTGCTGTACGGCATCCTGACGGACAAGGAGAAGAGCATAAAGGAATTTGTACTTTACACTCCTCAGAGCTGTACGCTGATATGTCTGTTCGGGAGCATTCCGGCTGACATACTCAATAGAATAAATAAAGACTAACGAAAGAGAGATGGGTTACAGGGAGTTCTCTGAAATATTCATTCCGTTGGGCGGGCAGCTATACCGGGTAGCCTATTTTATTCTTGAATCAGAGAGCGATGCCCAGGATGCAGTACAGGAGATGTTTGTTAGGCTATGGGAACAGCGGGAGTCACTGGAAACGGTAGTCAACCCGAAGGCCTATTGCATAACGCTGGTGAGGAACATCTGCATAGATATGATAAGACGCTCCGGGACTTGCCGCAGTACTTCCGGGATACCGGATACAATACCTGCCGGCACGGACACGGCGGAGCGCATGGAACAGAGGGAGAGAATGGCACGCGTGATGGACGCCATAGACCGTCTGCCCGAAAGGCAGCGACAGGTGCTCCGGATGAGAGTATTCCAGGAGCTTTCCTACAAGGAGATAGAGGAAAAAACAGGCATTGGGTACCTCACACTGAGGGTACTCCTTAGCCAGGCAAGAAAACAACTGAAGAAAGTGCAATGAAACAGATTGAAGAGATTGAAAAAATGAGCCTCGAGGCTCTGGAGACGCAGGCCGGGGACTGCTCCGTAAAGATTCCCCCTACGCTCAACACCGGTATAGCCCGTGCTCTCACGGCTGCCGCTGCAGCCGGGAAGCTGAGACAGGAGGAAGGAAAGAGCCACAGGGCTGCAAGGTATTCCATTGCAGGGTTGATAACCGCCACGGCTGCCGGCCTGCTGCTTCTGTTTACCGTGGGCAGGCGTCCGCACGACACCTTCGACAATCCTGCCGAAGCCTATGCGCAGCTGGAGAGGACACTGTCATACATGACAAGTAAGGTGGCCCAGGGGATGGATATAGCATCGGAGGCCAACCCTGTTATAGAGAAGACAAACGGAGTAATAAATAATTTAAATGCAAATTGATATGAAAAGGACAATATTGTTTACTGTCGCCCTGCTGATAACAGCTGCCATGTTCGCTCAGAGCGGCAGGAATATTTACAACAAGTACTCTGATGCCAAGGATGTGTCAGCTGTATATATCTCACCGGTGATGCTGCGGCTCATGGGCCAGCTTCCGGACATGGAGATGGGTGACGAGCACATTAATATAACCTCCATAATACGTACCATGACAGGTTTCTACCTGATAAACAGCGAGAACACGGAAATTAATAACTCCATAAGCTCCGACGTTAACAAGATGGTAAAAACCGGCAGGTATGAGATGCTCATGGAGATTAAGGATAACGGGGAGACGGTTCACATATACATTGTGGGCAAGGAGGACAACGTGACAAGCCTGGTATTCACAGCACAGGAGGAAGGGGAATACACCTTTATTTGCTTGGATGGCCAGATGTCACGGCAACAGCTGGAGAACATTCTGTCCGATGCCTTGGACGGCGACAGATGAAGGCACTGAAGATGTGGAGCATACGACATTAGAGTTGATTATCCCCATTGTGCATAGTTATTCAAGAATAAGCCATCTTTTCATCTTGGTGCAACTTTTTTTGCCAAAAAATGCACTGTGTTCACCCTTTTACAGATAACCTGTTCAGTACTTGTAGAATGGTGCTTTTACAAGTTGATAGGTATAGCATTGGGAGCCTCCATCCCATTCAACCAAAGCATGCTCATCTGTGAAAGACTTGATGTGACTATCATTAAAGCCAAGGGATTGTTTTTCGTCCTGTGCAAGAATAGCTTTTGCAGCCACACCTATTTTGGCCAGGAGTTTTACAAACCCTACATAGGGAATAATCCGCGTGAGCTCACTACAAATGATGTCAGTCATGCCATTCGCATCAATATCCTCTCGGAGGTTATCATGGTGCTATTTGTGATGGCGCTCTATATCGTTACCTTGAAGCAGTAAATTTTGCCGTTTTCCAGCAAGAGCTTGCTCGTGATCGTCTTCCGCATGTCGCAGCCCGGGAACACGGTGACCGAATTCCGGCGTTCCTCCTCGTCGTCATAATAGTTGCCGCCGAACTGGAGACAGAGTTCATATCCCGCCTCGAGATCCTTGTCGAAGCGGACGGGCACGAAGAAGGTCTTTTCGACCACATCCTCTTCCATCAGCGTGAGGTCGCTGTTATTGCCGCTATCGAGCAGGTAATAGTCCTGCGGTCCTCTCTCGATCGTGAAGGGCGTCCCCGTGTAGCTTCCGGTGGTCACATCTAGGCCGGAGAACCGGACGAAGACCGGGTCACCGTTCACACCCCACTCTTCCTCTTCGTCCGAGTCGGGATCCACGCACTTGATGCGGATGGAATTG
>DBYG01000002.1:0-28960 GCA_002310175.1 Bacteroidales bacterium UBA1192 | reverse complement strand
ACATCGCCGGAGATCAGCACCTCACCCAGCATCAGGTCGACATCGGAGATAGAAGACGGATCATCGTGCTGCAGGGCGCCCGAAGCGGTCGAAAGGTTTCTCATATAAATGGTCGGAGAGCCCTCCCTCACGCCATCGAAGATCGAATTGCCCGCGTACGTGTCCACGGACGGATACAGGCAGATGATCTTATCTCCCTCGTTTCCTGTCCAGGTTCCTGAGAATTCCGCCTTCTTGCGGCCAGCCTCCCCGGTAGAAACGAACTCGTCAACGGCCGAGATGCCGTTCTCGCCAAAAGAGACCACTGTAATGGCTTCATATGAGTCCCAATACCCTTCCAGTGTCTTGTCATCAGTGTAATCATAGATTGACTTCGTGACAGCCGGTGTGGCAACTGACGCCTGTATAGTCATGGGAATGCCCTTCCTGGTTTCAGGCACCAATGTATCAGTATTTGATTTCTGGCAGCTGTTCATCAGCACGGCCGCAAAGGCCGCCATTGCGAAAAGTGTTATAATGCGTTTCATCTTGCGGACAATTAATAAATTAAAAATCCAAGTCCCAGCCGTGTTCCATATCAGGCGCTTCTCCGCTGGCACAGATGATGCCTTCGGCCTTTAATTCGATGACCTCCGTAACAGGAGGATTGTACTTTTTGAGGTTGTCTTCCATAAAGTGATTTAATTCTAAGTGTAAACAAATTTTGAAATGCAAAATTAAATATAACATACAATATTCCAAAGCCGTCAGAGCTATTTTTTTTGCTTGCTGACATTAGGTTCCGAAAGCCAGTTCAGAGTTCTATGCAGAGCATGCCACCAAAGGGAATCAGGTTCTCGAAGGCGTGTCGCAGGTCACAGAGGCCGGCATAGACGCGGGCGCAGGCCAGGACTCCTCCGTGGGCAAATATCAGCACGTTTTCAAAGTTGCGCGTTTTAAGATCGTCCAGGAAATTGCAGATGCGGTTGTACATTCCGCGGAATGATTCTCCGTCGGGGATGGGGTTTGTAGGGTGCTGTTCTCTACAATCATTGCATTCAGTGGAACAGACAACAATAGTTTCTGGAAGGTCTCATTGCCCTTCACCTTGTTCCAGACAACATATTTCATCCACTCTATGTTGAAGGTTTCCCAATCAAGTCTCTTTATGTTGTCATTCTTGTTTCTGATTTTCTTCTTGGAAGCATAACCATTTGTTTCAGCCTGCAGGAGTTTCTGGATTTCAGTGTGCCTGGTGCTCCCATCAGAGAACAGACCACAGATATATGCCTGCTCACTGCCAAAGAAATGATGACCATTCAAATCAAACTCAAACCCAGGGGACATATTACCAAATGACTTGACTATAAAGACCAGGAAGAACATGATGGAAACTAATTTTTGATGATATGAATAGGGTTACTTGAAGGGGGGAATGACAGATGTTGTTCCCCCTTTTTCTTATGTATCTGGGAGGAGATGCACACTTGGTGCATTTTTGGTGCAACTTTTTTCTGTACAAAAACAAGAAAAACCCTCTCTGAGTATATTCAGAAAGGGTTTTTTATTTTGTTCATGTGGAGCATACGAGACTCGAACTCGTCACCTCTTGACTGCCAGTCAAACGCTCTAGCCAGATGAGCTAATGCCCCGTCATTGTTGATTTCGGGTGCAAAGGTAATTATTAGGATTGAATAATTGCTATCTTAGCGGCAGAAAAATTTAAGGGAGATATGATAAAGCCTGTAGTTGAAAAGATTATTCTTGGTATTGACCCCGGGACGAACGTAATGGGTTACGGCGTCATCAGAGTGGAGGGAACCAAGGCCTCAATTGTCACTATGGGTGTCATTGATATGCGCAAGGAGTCCGACACTTATCTGAAACTGGGTCATATTTTCCAGCGCGTTAATGGTATTATTGATTCCTATCTGCCTGATGAGATGGCCATTGAGGCTCCTTTCTTCGGTAAGAACGTGCAGTCCATGCTTAAGCTTGGCCGAGCCCAGGGCGTAGCCATAGCCGCCGCAATCAATCACAGCGTGCCCATTACGGAGTACGCCCCCATGAAGATCAAGATGGCCATCACTGGCAATGGCAACGCCAGCAAGGAGCAGGTGGCCGGGATGCTCCAGAGGATGCTCAATCTGGATAAGGGTGATATGCCCAAGTTCCTCGATGCGACTGACGCTCTTGCTGCGGCATACTGTCATTATCTGCAGATGGGACTTCCTGACACCGGGAAGAAGGGACCCAGGAGTTGGAAGGAATTCATATCCAGTAATCCAGGCAAAGTCTCCAAACGGAAAACCCCGCAATCAGAATGATACAAAAGGGGTCAGGCCCCAATTGTACCATTTTCAAAAATAGTACAATTGGGGCCTGACCCCTTTTGTGTCATTTTGCATCAACGGACCATAATCTTTGTGGTCTTGCCGTCAACTGTTATCAGGTAGATGCCGGAAACAACGGAAGCTGATACTGAGCCCTTTCCTGAAGCTATCTGGCTACCGGTTGCTGAAACGATGCTGATAGAGGCTTCAGGATCAGCGTTGACCATGATGCTCCCGTCAGATACTGAGATGTTCAGGTTGGCGATGCCGATGCTTTCCACTGAGTTGACTCCGGTGTACAGGTAGGTGTATTTGTTGTAATAATCCACTACCCATCTGGAGTTCAGGACGTCATAGACTTCAAAGCATTCAAGCTCATAATCATAGTTCTCATCACCCCTGTAAGCAATTTCGTATGTATCCCGCTCATCAAACTCCCATTGGGACTTTTCTCTGTTCCAGACTGAGGAGGTGAACTTGTCCCTGGAGTATGTTGCGGTATTCTCGGATTCAGTCAATTCCTTACGGTTATAAACCCAATCGTTCTTGTCGGTATCCCAATCATATCTGATGTAGAGGGAACCGTTGTCATAGTATCTGCGCTCATATTTGTTGGAGCCTACCCAGCACCAGTTTTCCTCATCCCAACTATAGCTGGTGCTCATGTAAATGGTGTCACTGGATGTGTACTCTGACATGTAATCTCCACGCCAGTCATTCCTTTCGGTGTCCCAAATGTACCCCTCACTGTGGCTTACTCCGTCCTTGTAAGTGTAACCGTTCTTGCTTGAGCCTATCCAGTTGCCGAGTGAGTCAGTGGAGGAGTAGTAGGTAGTCATGGTGTTTGTGCCTTCAGCATCATACTCATACTCTCTCTTCTCGTCTCCCTTCCAGGCCCACAGGTCATCATCCCAAATGTAATAAGCATAGTAAGTCATGTTGCCGTTGCTGTCGTATTTGCGTTCATAACTTCCATTGTAACCATACCAGTCTGCCCTGAAATCATCCCAGGAATAGTAGGCGTATAGGAGCTGATTACCGTATTCATCATACTCTTCCTCATACTTGTAGCTACCTACCCAAGCGGTGTCGCTGTCATTCCAATAGTATGATGCATACATGGTTCTTTCACCCTTATCATTAAAGGTGTATTCCTCTTTATTATTTCCGTACCAGATGCTGTCATACGAATCCCAGGAATATGATTCGGTATAGATAATCCTTCCCTTATCATCCAGTGACTGTATGACTTTGCTGTTGCCCCTCCATTCCTCGGCATAAGAGTCCCAATCGTATTTTGTAATAGTTGTCCTGCCGTCAGTTCCTGTTACGTATTCCATTTTGCTGTTGGGAACCCATGTGTTTGACCATGAGTAGTAGGAACTGTCAGTATATCCTGTTATACGGCCGTCGGAGATCTGAGCTATCTTCTTTTTAACCAATGTCTGCTCACCGTTATAGAAGGAATATTCATATATGTCTTTCGACTCGCCGGATTCAGTGTATGTGTACTGCGTCTTGCCTGAGATTGACCAGTCTTTGTCATCATAGTCATAGTTATAGTTTGAGTATGAGACCAGTCTTTCATTGTCGTCATATTCATAGGTTTCCTTTCTTTGACCATGCCATTCGCCGTCAGAATAATAGTATGTAGAATGACCGGTTAATAAACCGTTTGAATAGCTCCATTCCTCCTTGTCACCATATTGGTACATGCCGTTATCCTTGCTCCAGTAACTGTAACTGGTGTAGCTGACGGTATTGCCTTCGGTGTCTTTCTTTGTCTCCTCTAATGTTGATGGGGTCCAGGTGAAACCTCCGTCACCGTCAGATTCTCCGTAGAAAGATTCTCTCTTGACTATGTCACCGGAATCGTCATATATCGCAGTCTCTTTGGAGCCACCTATCCAGGTTCCTGACGACGGGTTCCATGAAGAGTACACATTCAGCGTCCGGTTGCTGTTGCTGTCATACTCATAATCATACCTGTAGCCGTAGTTCCAGCGCTCATTGGCATTGTCCCAGTTATTGAGGTATGAATATAGTGTCTGATTACCGTTATCGTCATAATCAGTTTCGGTGATATAGCTGGGAGAGAATTTGTTATTTCTTACACTCCAGTATTCATTGTATATCTCATGTGAGACCGGATAATTGTAACTGTCGGTAAAGTATTTGTATTTACTTATCCGGCGTTCAGTGATGGAGTCAGCTGTGAATACTTCCTGGAGAGTGCAGGAACCATGATCATCATACTGATAGTTGGCTTCATTGTACAGAGTCCAGACTCCACCGTCCATAATCCATTCATAGTTTTTCTTGCAGGATACCAAAAAATCAGGTTTATCGTAACCGACAAGTTGAGTCAGAATATATTTGTACTCGTACTTGCTGCGGCCCACCCATGTCCTTAATTTGGTATCATAGGTGTAATTAGCTTCGGATTTGCGGGGCAGGTAGAGGTCGGGATTGTCATTCAGTGAAATACCGAGTTCCTCTGCTGTGTAAAACAACCATTCTGACTTGGATCCGCTGTAGATTAGCTGGTCCGGATCAGACAGTTCCTCTATGGTAGAGGGTGAATTGTAATAAAATGACCAGCTGCCGCACGCTAATGTGTCTCCAAGATATTCGTTACCGTTCTTTCTGTTCAGATAGAAGGAGTTCAGTGCGGCGTCAAAATAGTAACTCTCGTATAGGACGGCCCGGCCCATTGAATTATACCTGTAATGGCTCTTGTTGGACAGGTACCATTCATGTTTATTATAATCCCATGACCAGTTGACGGTTGTCTGATCAGAGCCGTTGGCATCCTCTGTTACGAGTCTTGTATATTTACTGCTTCCGTACCAGACTGAGTCAGCAGCATCATAGTACATGTATTCGTAGCACTCCTCTCCCTTGTCATTGGTTCCTTTAGTGATCCTGGTGTTATACTGCCAGGATTCTGTTCCATTTGCATCAGTGACAGGATACAAGGTGGTCCTGGTCATTAATCCGTCAGTTTCCTGATACTCGGCCTTCATGTAAGGCTTCAGGATTACGGTATAGCTGTCGGTTGCGGGATCATATGAAGTGGAGCGGCTGTAAAATATGGTTTGGATGGGACGTCCGCTGTCATCAAATTCGGATTCCACCTTTTGATATTCAATCATATTTCCGTCCTTGTCAGCTCTCCGGTCTATGCCGGTTACCTGATAACCATTGTATGTGACATACTTGTGCTGCTCAAGATACTGCTCCTTGCCGGTTGCGGGATCTTTGAATACAGTGTAGTCTTCTGTCATGTCCTCGGTAGAACTGGTAACGGATGTCACTATGGCGTTAACCGGTATTTTCATGCTCCAGCCCATCATCTTGTTCAGGATTCCGTTAGTGTTGGTCATTACGGTCTGGGTCTTGGTGACATTACCTTCCTCATCATAAGTATATGACGTGAGTCCATATTTTTGGAAAGAGGTTCCGTTCAGACTGAATGAATGTTCGACACCGGAAAGCTTGATTCCTTCACCTATGGCCTGAAAGGGGTAGCTCCATTGGTTCGGACGGGAAATGGCCGGGGCTCTTCTCAAACCGGCACGTGATGTCTCGGGTTCCTGTCTTGCAGATTCTTCCATCATGGCACGCCTGTGGGCTGCTTCGGCTTTCTGCCTTTCAAGCATGTCTTTATTCTCCAGTAAGTTCTTTTCCAGGAGATTCCTGTTCATGAGCGCCTCAATCTCAAATAGTGAAGATTGTGTTGGACCTAACGGGGCCGCCATTCTTTCTTTTACAGCCTGGAGGCCGGAAATGATCTCCGGGTTAAGGAAAAGTCGTCCTTCAGCGTCGGGCATGATGTATTCCGACTTTCTGGTTCCATCGGAAACGGTGGCGTTTCTGATGTCCTTTGCGTTACCTGCAAACAGTGTTGAAACTGAGAGTAGGGCAATCGAAATGAGTAGGTTTTTCTTCATAATAACAAAATTATTGTAAGTCTATTTTACTTGATAAGTCTCTCATTTGCATTTAATTTGCAATTTTACAATTTTTTTTTGAAACATTATTATATGCAACTGTATTTTCGCTCTGTTGAAAAATAGGTGATATTGTTGATAATTATTTTCAAAATAGGAAATAATGACCTGCAAGGCGTTCCAATTATTTGTAACTTTGCAGTCCAAACTAATAAACATATCAGTCATCCGTTTTATGGACTCAAGCAATTCTTTCCTGGTCTTTTGCGGTACGGACACTATGTACCTGGCCAAAGAGATATGCGATTATCTGAACTGCCCTTTAGGCAATATGAACGTGACCCATTTTGCTGACGGTGAGTTTGCCGTCTCGTATGAGGAATCAATCCGTGGTGCCGATGTATTTCTGGTTCAGTCAACCTTCCCGCCATCGGATAATCTTATGGAACTGCTGCTCATGATAGATGCAGCCAAGAGAGCATCGGCAAAGTCAGTCAATGCCGTGATTCCATATTTCGGATGGGCCAGACAGGACCGCAAGGACAAGCCGCGCGTGTCAATAGGTGCCAAGCTTGTGGCGGACATGCTGAGCACAGCAGGTGTGGACCGTGTCATTACAATGGATCTTCATGCGGATCAGATCCAGGGTTTCTTTGATGTGCCGGTGGATCACCTGTACGCATCAATGGTGTTCATGCCTTACATTCAGGGGTTGAAGCTGGACGAGCTCGTTATGGCCGCTCCCGATGTGGGGGGAAGCAAGCGGGCCAGCGCCTACGCCAAATACCTGAATGTGCCGCTTGTACTGTGTCAGAAAACCCGCACCCGTGCAAATGTGGTTGATGAGATCAGGATTATCGGTGACGTCCAGGACAAGAATGTCGTTATTGTGGATGACATTGTAGATACTGCAGGCACTATCTGCAAGGCGGGTGATGTCATGAAGGAGGCCGGTGCCAAGTCCGTACGTGCTCTCGCATCACACTGTGTCATGTCGGGTGACGCTCCCGTAAGGGTCGATAATTCCCAGCTGGAGGAGATAGTGTTCACCAACAGTATCCCCTACCGCAACAATATCCCCTGCAAGAAACTGAAACAGTTGTCCATAGCCCAGATGTTTGCCGAGACTATCCGCAGGGTGATCAAGAACGAGTCCATAAGCTCACAGTATGTAATCAAATAACAACTCTACTATGAAAAGAATCCTTTATGTGATAGTGGCTGCCGTAGCCCTGATATCATGCGGCAACGGAAATTCGTACAAGATACGAGGTAAGGTCCCAGGTGCAGATGACGGTACGGTCGTTACTCTTAATGTGATACAGGACAATGATCTTGTACCGTTGGATTCTACGGAGATTTCCAACGGCAAGTTTACAATCAGCGGTGTGGCGGATTCATGTCTTCTGGCTTTGCTGACTTTTGATGAGGGTGAAAATGTCCATGCTTGCACGTTCTTCCTTGAGAACGGTACGATTGACGTTGAATATGATATCGTTGACGGTAGCCAGACAATAGGCGGTACGGTTAACAATGATGCTTTCCAGGCTTTCTACAGTAAGATAGAAGTGCTGAACGACAAGGCTAACGAGGTTCAGGACAAGATGAGAATGACCGCCGCCGCAGGTGAGGATTATTCCAGTTTTGTGGACGAGATGGGAGTTCTTCAGGATAACTACAAGGATATAGTTACCAAGAGTATCGTGGAGAATACGGGTAATGTGTTCGGTTTCCAGCAGCTTCTGGATTCATATGAGATTTATGAACCGGATGAGATACTCGGCTTCCTGGATATGTTTGAACCCAAATTCGGCTCAAATGCTGATTTCAGTCAGCTTAAGGCCATGATGCAGGTTCAGATGATGACTGCAGTGGGGCATCCTTATATGGATTTTGAGCTGCCGTTGCTGAACAAGAGATATGAGACTCCTTCAAGTGTCAGTCTTTCTGATTATATTGCCTCCAATAAGGTCGTCCTGCTTGATTTCTGGGCCAGCTGGTGCACTCCATGCCGTAATGAGATTCCCAATATGAAGGCGGCTTATGAGAAATTCAGGTCCAAGGGATTTGAAATCGTGAGCGTGTCCGTCGATGATGAGCGCGACGAATGGATAAAGGCTGTAAAGGATGACGGGATGACTTGGCCTCAGCTGCTTGATACCAATGAGAGGGAGTCATCGGCTGCTTACCGTTACTCGGTTACAGCTATTCCGTCCACTTTCCTCATTGATTCCGACGGGACTATCATCGGCAGGAATCTTCGTGGTGAAGAGGTTGCTGCAGCATTGGAAGATTTCTTCAAGTAAGAGTCTATTATAATAAAAAGGACAGGCGCTGCGGATTTGCCGTAACGCCTGTCCTTTTGTTATTGTGTGGGAGATTCAGCGGATCATATCCATCAGTTTGTTGCGGTTGCTGCTGAAATCCAGTGTGTTGACAGCAACCGTATAGTTGTACCTGTCGATGCAGTTCCGATAGGCTTTGAGCAGGAATTCCAGCCGGTTGTTGTCAAAGCTGAACGTTCTGGCCATAGCTGCTATCTGTTTTGCTGTGAACTCACCTCCGTTGAGGATCATTACTGCCAGCTTGTAGCGCATGGAATCGAATGTCTCTTTCTTGAGCAAAGTCACTATTTCCTTTAGATCATCACTCGTGACACGGTTGATGACACGATAACGGGTATCTGTATCAATTGCGTTAATGAAGTCCATCAGTTTCTCCCGGCTTGAGTTGAAATCCAATGTGTTGAGCGTGATATAGTAGTTGTGACTGTCCACGCAGTTGGTATAGGCCATCTTGAGGAAATCCAGTCTGTTGCTGTCAAAGCTGAATGTCTCTGCGATGAGCATTGCCTGACGTGCTGTCACTACTCCGTCAGTACGGAAAATCATCTCCGCCATGCGCAGACGGTTTTTGTCAAACGGCTCGTTCTTGAAGGACCTTACTGCGTCATTACCTATTATCTTGGGAATCACAGGCTTGATGTCCATGTGACGGTCTGTAACGATAACCCTGCGGTCATAATCTCTATCCGGGTTGGCTCTGCGGACCACCCTTGACTGTGCATTTCCATTTGTTGTGCAAAGCAGAAGAGTTGCAACTGCCATGCCGATGATTGTTCTGCGTTTCATAGTTGTACTCTTTTAAGTGGTTTCTACCTTTGTTATCCTTATTTCTCGGGAAAGTTAAATGGGTATTATCGGGAACCCCAAGAGGAATATAGGATTTCCCACCTGGGTTTTAAAAAAATCCCACCTGGGAAATTTGAAAAACCCAGGTGGGATTTATTTAATCCGAGACAGTTCAGCGAACCACCTCACGCTCAAAGAAATCGAGGAAATAGGGCCAGTTTGGACCAGCCTCATGGCCTCCGTGATGCTGACGGTATGTGAGACGGCCGTCCATCAGCCCGTTGTCCATACCTGGGAAGAGGTCTGTTCCCACACCTTTGTAACCAAGCAGTTCATATACCGGTGATGCTTTTGAGGCGGAGATGAATGAGCCAACTACGTCCTGCCATTTGTCACCGTTCCAGCTGCCGGTGGAGATGAAACATGCCCTTGGGGCACAAAGCGCTATGAGTTCATGCTGGTCAACAGGTATGTCATTCTCCGTGAGAGGGTCGGCACCATATTTTATAAGGTTGCCGCACACCCAGTGGTATTCCTCGCTTGAGATTATATTACCGATGCTCTCACCGCAGTCACGACGCCAACCTGCTGCTCCGGCCTTGCCTGATGAGGCAATGAATCCTGCTGCGATGCGCTCCTCGAAGGCCATAGCTACGAGTGAGGCTTTACCGTAGCGGGAGACACCTTCGATAGCGCATTTGGTGGCATCGAAGGTCTTGTCCGTCTCGAAATAGTCTATCAGACGTGACAGGCCCCAGCCCCATGCCCGAAGGGAACCCCAGTCTGTTGGCTGGCGGAACTGACCTTTATTGCAGAGGCCTATGATGCCGCTGGTCAATCCGGAGCCTGCATCGGCTTGTATAGAGGACGGGTTGATGGTAGCTGCCGCCCATCCGCGCTCAATTACCATCTGCTGCCATGATTTCTGATTTCCGAATGAACGTGTGGGGTCACCGCCTCCGAATCCGAACTCAATGATAACCGGAAGTTTGGTGCTGCCGTTATCGGGATAAACCACATTGGCTTGAATCTCTACGGTGATGGAAGGACAGATGGAATTATCGACAACTCCTTTCAGATAGCGCACGACAACCGGTGTGCCACCGAAATCCTTATGCTCTTCATTCGTAACCTCCCATGTCACACCGGGAACGTTGTCGGGAATACGGCCATAGACGTGCTCCTCAAAGAGGCGTACTATTTCAGGACGGCGGACTTTATACCACATCCTGGCGTTCCTTACCTTCTTGCCGTTCTCTGTGACCAGAGGGTCAGGATAGAAGGGGTAGGGGTTGGCTGTCAGCTCGTCATAATTGGGATGCTTGCTTTCATCCTGACTGTTGGGCTGACGGCCTCCACGGGTCTGCTCTACACCGACTTTGCTTAACATGTCGGCATAGTCAGCTGCGGCAATCTTACGCAGACTGTCCTGACTGGCGCGATTTCCGCTGCCGAACATCATGAACTGGGCGTTAACGCCAAACGGGAACAGGGCGACTACGGCCGCCATGATAAGTGGTTTGATGGATTTCATAATTGTTGTCAATCTGCTGATTCTGAATTGTATTCAGCATTCAGACCGTTCAGGATATCGGCAGTTATATCCATACCGTCATCGGCCAGTAGCAGGCTGGCCTTGTTTATTATAAGGTTGTAGCCGTGGGTCTTGTTGTATTCCCTGATATATTTGTCAATTTTCTCACTGACTTTCTGCATGTTCTGGCTGTCCTCAAGGGATAGCTCATTGTTGTATTTTGCTATTTTTTCCTCAAGGTCCTGCTGTTTCTTGGCAAGCCGGTTCTGCTCGGACTGGGCACGTTCTGCCGATGAATATACGTTGTTCTGGAGTTTCCTGTTGAAGTCATCCACGTCTTTCTCGAATTTGTTTCTCTCCTCGGCAAGCAGCAGCCGGTAGTTCTCCGCCTTTTGGGTCATCTGTTCGGAAAGGTCTTTCCAGAATTCGTAGTTGGCGAGCAGTGAGTCAACGTTGATATATGCAATCTTGAGTCCGGATAACGCCGGTTGTGCCTGCTCGGCTTGTGAGGCTGGAGCGGTTGGGGCTTGGTTGCAACTATTGAAGCCTGTCAATACCAATGCTGCGAATACAGCGGGGAAGATTCTTTTCATTTGTCTATATAGGTTATAAATGTTTGTCTTTTTCTGTCATGTGGTAGCGTTCCTTTCATTCACGGCAACCGGATTATCCTTTCTGGCCTGTGCGTCCTGCTCCTCCACGCAACCTATGCCTCGTTTCCTCATAGCAGGATTCCTTCCCACGTGGATGTTGGGAAACTTTCCGTTCTTCCTGAGAAGCATGTTGACCGACAAAAGTGCAACAGCCGCAAGAAGCAAAAGCGTTACTGTCAGAAACATTTTCCACATACAGCGCGCAAAGTTAGGTTTTTTTGGTTGAATTAATCTCAAGAATAATGTATTTTTGGAGTTGTTAAGGATTCGTTATGTTTTATTAAAATAAAATACAAAAGGATATGGGTAATACGGATTGGTCCAGGAGGGTGATGGACATATTCCTGGAGATATGTCAGATTCCGCGTCCCTCAGGTCATGAGGAGAAAATGGGTGAGTATCTGATGAAATTTGCTGCTGCGCGTGGGCTGGCATATCGTAAGGATGACGTCGGCAATGTGCTTATCTCCAAGCCAGCCACTCCCGGTTACGATGGCAGGCAGACGGTAATCCTGCAGGCGCATCAGGATATGGTGTGTGAAAAGGATGCCACGTTGGAGCATGATTTCATGACTCAGCCTATAGAGACTTATGTGGAGGACGGCTGGCTCAAGGCTCGCGGCACGACTCTGGGAGCCGATGACGGTATGGGTATAGCGATGGCTCTGGCGGTATTGGACAGCGATGAGATTGAGCACGGTCCCGTAGAGTGCCTCTTCACGGTATCGGAGGAGACAGGTCTTACTGGAGCCACAAACCTCAAGCCGGGCATGATGAACGGCAAGATGCTCATCAATCTGGATTCTGAGGATGAGGGTGAGATATTCATCGGCTGTGCCGGCGGAATCAACTCATCGGTGACTTTTGATTTCAGGACTGAGGCTGTTCCTGCGGGGTATTTTTGCATGAAAGTGGGTGTGGACAGGCTTCATGGTGGCCACTCGGGTGATGATATAGACAAGGGTTATGCCAATGCCAACAAGATTCTGGCCCGTTTCCTGAATTCGGCTATAGACAAGTATGATTTGAGACTCTGCTCAATAAGCGGCGGAAACCTGCACAATGCCATTCCCCGTGACGCAGTTGCGGTGATTGCCGTTCCGTTTGCTGACAGGGAAAGAATACGTGTGGATTTCAACGTGTTCGCATCGGAGGTACAGGACGAGTATCATGCTACGGAAAAGGAAGCCAAGTTCTTTATGGAGAGTACAGAGCTGATGCCAGAGTGTATCGAGCCTGCTGTAGCAGGAAATATCATACGTTCTATATTCGCTGTGTTCAACGGCGTCTATGCCATGAGCATGGATGTACCCGGACTGGTGGAGACAAGTTCCAATCTGGCCCGCATCCGTACGGAGAAAGGCAAGATCACCATGGTGGCAAGCCAGCGCAGCTCGGTGGAATCGGCAAAATATGCGGTTCAGGAGACTCTTGCCGCCTGTTTCCGTCTGGCGGGTGCCAAGGTGGAACGCAATGACGGATATCCCGGCTGGGCTCCCAATCCCAAGTCGGAGCTGCTTGATATCGCAGTCCGTACATATAAGGAACTTTTCGGACATGATCCCAAGGTCAAGGCTATTCATGCCGGTCTGGAATGCGGTCTTTTCCTGACATCGTATCCTGATCTGGACATGATATCCGTGGGACCCACACTACGCGGAGTGCATTCGCCCTCTGAGCGTCTGGAATTGGCAACTGTGCCGATGGTATTCGACCACCTGCTGGCCATCCTGCGCAATATCCCATGATCTTGTCAGTATTCTTGCGGTAATCACTAATGACAATGGAGCATAGTATAGAATACTTACAGCTGCTGGCCAAGAGTTTCCCCTCTATCGCGGCTGCATCGACCGAAATCATTAACCTTGAGGCCATACTGAACCTGCCCAAGGGAACCGAGCATTTTGTTACCGATATACACGGCGAGTACGATGCGTTTGACTACGTGCTGCGTTCGGCATCGGGCGTGATACAGCAGAAGATTGAGGCCGTGTTCGGTGATGAGCTGAGTGTTGAAGAAAAACGCAGCCTGAGTGCTCTCATAAGCTATCCTGAGGCCAAGCTCCGTGTACTCAAGGCCGGGAATGATAACCTTGACGAGTGGTACAAAGTGACTCTGATGCAGCTTATTGCAGTGCTCACCAGAGTCTCTTCGCGCTACACCCGCTCTAAGGTTCGCAAGGCATTACCCAAGGATTACGCGTACATAATTGAGGAGCTGATGCATGAGACACGCGGTACATTCCTCTCCAAGCACAACTATATAAAGGCTATTGTCGATACCATAGTCTCCACTGGTCGCGCCAGCCATTTCATAACAGCCATTGCCGATGTCACCCGTAACCTGGTGATAGACCAGCTCCATATAATCGGAGATATATATGACCGGGGACCCGGGGCTCACCGCATAATGGACATGCTCTGCAGTTACCGGGATTTCGATATCCAGTGGGGCAACCATGATGTGGTGTGGATGGGGGCTGCAAGCGGAAGCGCCGCTTGTGTGGCCAATGTGGTCCGGAACAGCCTCAAATACTCCGATATGAGCACACTGGAGGACGGCTACGGCATCAACCTGTTGCCGCTGGCCACATTCGCTATGGAGACTTACTCCGATGATGAATGCCTGCTGTTCAATCCCGTCAAGTCCGATGATACTCCGGCCGATGCGCCGCCCACCCGCCTTATGTCACAGATGCACAAGGCTATAGCCATCATCCAGTTCAAAATAGAGGCAGCCGTGATAGCGCGTCATCCGGAGTTCCGCATGGAGCATCGCAATCTGCTGGACAAGATGGACCTCAAGCGAGGGGTAGTCAGTATTGACGGTCATGAGTACAGATTGCTCGATACCAACTTCCCCACAATTGACCCCAAGGATCCGTACCGTCTTACTTCGGCAGAACAGAACGTGATAGACCGTCTTGTCCACAGCTTTACCAATAGCAAGGCGTTGTCACGCCACATGGAATGCCTGTTTGCACATGGGTCGCTCTATCTGGTCCACAACAACAACCTTCTCTATCACGGAAGCGTGCCGCTGAATGAGGACGGATCATTTGCGTCGCTCATGATTCAGGGTGTGGAGTATAAAGGCCGGGAACTGTTTGACACGATAGAGAAACTGGTGCGCACCGCCTATTTCTCTACCGATAACGATGAATTCAAGGAATACGGCAAGGACCTTTTCTGGTATCTGTGGTGCGGACCGGTCTCACCTCCTTTTGACAAGCAGAGAATGGCCACATTCGAACGTTATTTCATAGCGGAGAAAGAGACTCATGAGGAAAAGAAAGGCAACTATTACCGCCTCAAGAACCGACGGGACGTATGCGAAATGATTTTGGCAGAGTTCGGTATAACCGATATGGAGCACGCCCACATCATAAACGGCCACATACCGGTCAAGGCAGCCAGCGGTGAGAGTCCCATCAAGGCCGATGGCCGGCTTCTGGTGATTGACGGCGGATTCTCCAAGGTCTATCATGAGACAACGGGAATAGCCGGGTATACCTTAATATATAACTCACACGGAATGCGTCTTGTCCGTCATCATCCGTTTGAGTCCATCCAGCAGTCTGTGGCCGAAGGAATGGACGTGATTGCCGCTACACAGGTTGTTGAATATACCGACAAGCAGATTCTGGTGCGCGACACCGACAAGGGCAAGCGTCTAATGGCCCGGGTAGAGGAACTTCGCGCCCTCTTGCAGGCATACCGAACCGGCCTAATCCGCAACTGAGCGCAACAGAATCCAGGTCCTGTACTTTCTGTCTATTTGGATCAATAACGGAATTGCCAAATAGTCAGAGAGTATCCTTTGCTCCCGTTTCACTGGAAAAAAGCCTGAAAATACTTGTTTTTTCATTTGACAAGCGATATATTTGATGCAAAAATCTCATTATTATGTCCTTTCAAAGAAAACTCCTTACAATTGCCGCGTTCTTGACTATTATCCCATACGGGACGCAGGCGCAATGCAGATTCGAGATAAGTGTGGGAATATCGACTCCGGGACTCTATGCATGGGAGCGAACCGGTATTGTTGTCGGGGAAGATCTTGAAGGAGATAAATATAAATTTAAATCGTTGGCTGATATAAATAAAGAATCTTATAAATCTCATTATTATCCTGGCTTTTCCGTTCAAATGGCTTATAAGTTGCCGGAATATGGATTTACCAAACGTCTGTCAATAGTTGGTTATGCCGGATTTGATGTGGCAGTGTTTGAGAATTATGATTTGGTCTCCAACAGTTTCCTGTATAAGGAGAATGCCAGAAAACTTGATTTCCTTTTGGGTGTCAGATATCATATTGTGAGTAAAAGCCGTTTCATTATGTATTCCCAGTTCATGGCTGGAAGTTTCATCAAGGACAAATCCCTATATTGGGAATGTAATTCTTACACTGATGATGATAAACCTACAGTACAGGCAACTCTCGGATTCAGAATAAAAACCGCTCCGGAGAGCCAGTCCTGTTTCTTGACTGAGTTTGGATATGGTTCAGAGTACATAACTTCGTTTATTTTAATACCAGGTATAAGGCTTGGTTATAGCTATACATTCTGATTGCTATGAAAAAGAAATCATTCATTACACTTGTGGCGGCAGCCGTTTTTTCGGTAGGTATCATTTCCTGTGGTTCCTTTGGCGCCCAGTGGGATGCCGAGGCAACTTTGACAGGTTTCTCAAATTCCTGGGCAAGCAGGTATGTGGGCAGTCCCATTAATAATTTCAACCTTCTCCGTGATGATATTTTGGATAGCATTAGAAACACCGCTTCCAGTTTAAAGGATACAATATCGGTTGATTATTGTTTCATGGAATCGGACCATGGAGATTCCGTAAATATCACGACCTCAATAAAACTGGTTGATGGCCAAATGGTTGTCATCTCTGATGGCTACCGGTTTTCGGATGAATTAAGAGCGCATATTTTTACTGTAGATCCAGGTATAATTGATTGCAGCGGTAAAGTACACATTGATTTCTATAGGACAGGAGAGATAGTTCCATGGGCCTGGGGTGATGTGACGTTCAAGGTTATGGAAGATGACATAGGCTATTATTACGACAGCTTTGAGGATACCGAAGTAGGCTGGTATTGACTGATATAACCTTACAAAAACTAACTATATATGAAAGTATTGTTTATTGGCGGAACGGGAACTATCAGTTCCGCAATCACACGGCAGCTGGCCATTCAGGGCTGTGAGCTCTATCTCTTGAACCGTGGCAACCGTAGCGACAGGGTTCCGGAGTCTGTAAAAGTCTTGAAGGCCGATATCAACAACGATGAGGCTGGCGTGGCCAGGCTCATCAAGGACATGACCTTCGATGTGGTGTGCGATTTCATAGGATTCATACCCGAGCAGGTGGAGCGTGACTACCGTCTTTTCAACGGTAAGACCAAACAGTTCATGTACATAAGTTCTGCATCGGCCTACAACAAGATGCCTGCAAACTATGTGATTACCGAGGGTACTTCACTGGCAAATCCGTATTGGGATTACTCCCGCAACAAGATTGAGTGCGAGGATTTCCTGATGCGAATGTACCGCGAGAACGGATTCCCTGTCACGATTATCCGTCCCAGCCACACCTACGATGAGCGTGCGGTGCCGCTGGCAGTTCACGGCAGCAAGGGCAGTTGGCAGGTGGTCAAGCGCATCATGGAGGGCAAGCCCGTAATCATTCACGGCGACGGTTCATCGCTCTGGACCATCACCTGCAACGAGGATTTTGCCAAAGGTTTCATAGGCCTGATGGGAAACGAGCGCGCCATAGGTGAGGCGTTCCAGATTACCACCGATGTATCTGTCAGCTGGACTCAGATTTATCAGATTATTGCCAAGCACCTGGGCGTGGAGCTGCATCCGTACTACGTTTCATCGCAGTACCTTATTGATGTGGCGCCTTACAACTACACTGGAGAGTTGATGGGTGACAAGACCCACACTGTACTGTTCGATAACAGCAAACTGAAACGTGCTGTTCCGGGATTCTGCGCTACAATTACTCCTGAGCAGGGCCTGGCCCGCACACTGGACTACGTTCTTGCCCACAAGGAGTGCCAGATAGAGGACCCCGAGTTCGATGCCTGGTGCGACCGCGTAATCGCCGCCCTGGAGCAGTCCAAACTAACGCTACACTGATTACAGAATATATTCGTCAGGCCTTTTTCTACGTAAAATCGAACTAATTAAAAGCGTTACAGATATGTTACTTCACAGAAAACTGCTGATATTTGCAATACTTGTGACCTTCATCCCATATTGGGTGCAGGCGCAAGACAAGCAGCGAAAGTTTGAAATCAACGTGGGTGTCTCATCGCCGGGGTTGCACTGCCGCGCTGATAGGGATATTGATATTGAAGATTTTGACTTTGTTTTTCCTGAATTGGACGAAACACCTTCTGATTACTATTATCGTACCTCAAATAATAGCGATAAGCAATTGTATGATTTATATCTGGAGTCATATAAATCCACATTATACCCTGGTCTTTCTATAGAGACATCATATAAACTGGCTGATTCCGGATTCTTAAAAAGGTTGACAATGCTTGGTATGGCTGGTTTCCAAATGGTTGACTTTGAAGATTTTGATATTACAACTAATGGCAGTTTTAAGGAGAAAGCCCGGAGAATTGATCTGTTGGTTGGTTTAAGACTGAATATTATTAATTCCAGATACTTTAATATGTATTCCCAGTTCCTGCTGGGAGGTGACATTTGTGACAACTCCCGTTATTGGAAAATCGTTGAAGAGAGAACAGATGTTGAGAAAGGCCTGGCTTTTCAACTCACATACCTCGGGCTCAGGGCAAAAATAGGTCGCAGGGAGAGCGGACTTGGAGTCATGGTTGAGTTTGGACATGGCACAATGTATTCTACCAGTAAGTTCCCGTTAATCCCAGGCATCAGGACAGGTGTAAGTTATTTATTCTGATTATTATGAAAAAAATAGCATTGTATTTATCATTTGCGGTTGTTGCATGTATCATGGCCTGTAAAGGCAATGAATGGGAAACGGATGAAGAGCTCGAATGGTTGACCGAATCATGGGCGCGCGACTATGTCAGTTATACATTGAACCAGGCTATCATTTCTACGGATACAACAAGTAAATTGGACAACAAATATAGAAAAACCACCATTACCTCAACCTCCGTATTAAGTGATACCATTTATAGGGAGTTCCATTTTACAAAAGGAAATGAAAACAAGACGGATTCAGTCAATGTCATTTCCGCTCTGTTGCAAATTCGCGATTCTATAATTGTTAACGCTGATGGTTTCAGATATTCTGATAAATACTGGGTACACTTATATACGATAGATCCAGGTATCGTAAATTACGAAGGAAAGTTTCATGTGGATTTCTATGAGACAGGTAAGACCACACCATGGGGATGGTCTGAATTAACCTTCCGAAAGGATAGTGGAAGATATGCACCTTATTTTTTCGAAAATGCACTCATCGGCTGGTATTGATTTATAAAACATTATCGTTATGCTACTTCACAGAAAACTGCTGATTCTACAAAGAGAAATGAGTATGAAAAAAACAAGTTATTTAGAATCTGTTTTGATTTGTTTCCATGAATTTCTTACGGCCTCTTTTTCCCTCTGTTTCCACCGCTCCTCGGTTATAATGGACCTCCATTACGCCCTCAAACCGGCGAAAACAGAGGAAAAAACAGACCATAATAATTTTCACGGAAAAAATCAAAACAGATTCTTATTTGCTGGTTTGCTTATGGTGGGATGCTCTCCAAAGGTTGGTGTCAATTTTACAAATCCATACCCCATGCTCGAACCCGACGATGAGGTGGTAGTGATAGAAAGGTATGCCCCTGCTCCTGAAAATGCAGATAAGATAGGTTCTATTAAAGTTGGAGACACTGGTTTTACGTTAGGAAAGAACGGCACCTATGAAAAGGTGATGAACATTATTGATGTTCGCTCCCGTGAGGTGGGGGGTAATGTAATAAAGATAACGGACCATCTTGCTCCGGATTTCTTTAGTACGGTACACAGAGTTAATGCTGATCTGTATCATATTGATAATATCAAGGATTTGAAGTACAACTCTTCCGGAGTAACAGACAATACACATAGGAGTGAAATGAATCAAGGTGATGGAGGTCCGGAATATGGTGCTGTTCGTGCTGTTGCAGAATACGAGCCTGATTGGAATTGGTCCATATCCGCCGATGTCGGTTATGGTCGGCGCCTTGGTAAAATCAGTTCCGATCTGGACGCTTCGGAACGCGCCTTGGTTAAGCATTTGATGAGTGGTGTCTCATATAATCTCCAGGCTCTTTACTATATAAACAGCAAAATCGGTTTGGGGTTGAAATATAATGATTTACGTTTATCAAATGAGGAGTATGGTACTTTGTCATTTGATAATGGTACTTCCGAAACAGGGACATTCGGTATGAAGATAGATCTGTGGTATGCCGGACCCGTAATGTCCTTTCGCTTTCCTTCAGATGATGGCAATAGTATGGCCTTCATTGAATATGGGTTGGGTTTGGCCGGTTATTCAGGAAAGAATACCATTAACGGAAAGTCTGAAACAAATGTTGGAACAGATGTAGGTTATCTGCTCAATGCAGGCTATCACTTATCAGTTACAGAACATTTGACAGCCGGCGTTTCAGCGTCTATAACTCTTGGTTCTGTAAGGAATTTTAGATATACCGATTTTTATGGCAATGATACGACCGTAAATCTGGAAGTTGAGAACTCTGAGAATATAAACACATTCTCAATCGGACTGGGTTTGAGGTGGCTGTTCTGATTTAGATAGAGAAACAGAAGTGATTTTGAATCAAAACTCTGCGTTTAGGTTATGAGCCATCTATCAAGCCGTACAAAAGGGGTCAGGCCCCAATTGCACTATTTTTAGAGAAGACCCTTGGAAGAGGGGAGGGTATAGTTCCAGATGTCGCGGCGCACGGCCTGTTTGAGGGCACGGGCAAAAGCCTTGAATATGGCTTCTATCTTGTGGTGCTCGTTGTCGCCCTGGGCCTGGATGTTCAGGTTCATGGCTGCGGCATCGGAGAGTGACTTGAAGAAGTGCAGGAACATCTCGGTGGGCATCTCGCCAATCTTTTCACGCTTGAATTCTGCGTTCCAGACCAGCCAGCTTCGGCCTCCGAAATCAAGGACTACCTGAGCCATACAGTCATCCATAGGCAGGGCGAATCCGTAACGCTCTATTCCACGTTTGTCACCTAAGGCTTTGCGGATGCACTCTCCCAGCACGATACCGGTATCCTCGATGGTGTGGTGCTCGTCAACATTCAGGTCTCCCTTAACCTTGATGGTCAGGTCCATGCCTCCGTGACGTCCTATCTGCTCCAGCATGTGGTCAAAGAATCCCAGACCGGTGCTGACGTCACATTTCCCGGTACCGTCCAGATTGAGGTCAACAAGAATGTCGGTCTCCTTTGTTACCCTGTGTGCGCTTGCATGACGTTCACCTGCGAATATGAATTCTGCCACTTTCCACCAGTCGCGGCTTGCAAATGCACACGCGGGCTTTAGGTCATCGGAAAGTGTGTCACAGTTGTCTTGCAGCAGGATGGCGCGGCAGCCCAGGTTGAGGGCCAGCTCCACATCGGTGGCGCGGTCACCTATCACGTAACTGCCAGCCAGGTCGTATTCATCAGTCATATATTTTCCGAACATGCCGGTGCCGGGCTTGCGGGTGGGGGCATTGTCCTGCGGGAAGTGGCGGTCTATGAGGATATCATCGAACTCCACACCTTCACCCTTCAGAGTGTTCAGTATGAAGTTGTGGGTGGGCCAGAAGTCGGCTTCCGGGTACGATGATGTACCCAGACCGTCCTGGTTGCTGGCCATGACGAACTCAAAGTCAGTGTGGTCACGCAGGAACGTGAGGCTGCGGAATACTCCGGGTACAAACTGCAGTTTGTCAAAGCTGTCAAGCTGCTCGTCGGACGGCTCTACTATTATGGTTCCGTCGCGGTCTATGAATAACACCCTTTTCATGTTTTTTTACTTTGGCTGTTGGCCTGGTTATTTATAATTTTTCAGTGCTTCAAGCAATGCGTTGTTCTCGGGGACTGTGCCGATGGTTATGCGCAGGCTGTTACCGCATAGGGCTACTTTGCTGCGGTTGCGGACTATAATGCCTCGCTCAACCAGATAATTGTATGTGGCGGCGGCATCCTTGACGCGGGCCAGGAAGAAGTTGGCATCCGAACGGTAGACCCTTATGCAGCAATCTAATGCTGCAAACTCCTTCATCAGGCGCTCGCGTTCCTTGAGGATGGAATCAATCCATTCCTGAACGCGGTCGTGCTGCATCACCTCCTCCATGGCACGTTGCTGTGTGAGCTGGTTGATGTTGTATGGATACTTGACCTTATTCATGATACTGATGATTTGAGGCTGGGCAAATGCCATCCCCAAACGGATTCCGGCCATTCCCCATGCCTTGGAGAAAGTCTGGAGTACAACCAGGTTGGTACGCTCGGAAAGCTGTTGCAGGTATGATGGCACCCCTGCAAAATCTATGTAGGCCTCATCCACAATTACGATTCCGTCAAAACTGTCCAGAACCTTATCAATCACTCCACGGTCGATATTGTTGCCGCTTGGGTTGTTGGGTGAGCAGAAGAACACCAGCTTGGTGTTACCGTCAATGGCGGCAAGGAGCTTTTCGGCACTGGGCTGGAAGTCGTCGTCCAGCAGCACGCGGCGGTACTCTACGTCGTTTATATCGGCACAAACTCCGTACATTCCGTAGGTCGGCTCTATGGCAACAGCGTTATCCACTCCGGGACAGCAGAATATTCGGAACATAAGGTCTATGGCCTCATCACTGCCGTTACCAAAGAAAATGGAGTCCTCCGGCACACCTTTGATGGTGCAGATACGCGCCTTGAGGTCACGCTGCAACGGGTCGGGGTAACGGTTTATGGGGTCGTTGTAGGGGTTCTCATTGGCATCCAGAAACACCTTGGCCTCGTGACCTTTGTACTCGTCACGGGCCGATGTGTAGGGACTCAGGCTCCAGATATTTGGTCTTACCAGTTGTTTCAGTTCTTTCATATTTTCTCAAAAATCGCACATTAGGGACTGTCCCTGATACGTTATTTTAGGCGGATTGTTACTGCGTTTTTGTGAGCTTCCAAGCTCTCGCCTGCGGCCATGGTCTCTATTACAGGTCCTAATGACCGGAGGCCTTCAAGAGAGAGCTGCTGGAAGGTTATCTTGCGCATGAAACTATCTATGTTAACGCCGGAGTAGGCCTTGGCGTAACCGCTGGTGGGCAGGGTGTGGTTGGTACCGGATGCATAATCGCCCGCACTCTCAGGTGACCAGGGGCCGATGAATACGGAACCTGCGTTGACCACGCGCTCGGCAAGTGCAGATGAGTTGGTGGTCTGGATGATAAGGTGTTCGGGGGCGTATTCATTGGTCATCTCGATTATCTCGTCATCATTGCCGAGCAGAATCATGCGACTATTACCGAGTGATGACTGGGCAATCTCGTTGCGGGGTAGAAGTGCAACCTGGCGGTCTACTTCGGCCTGCACCTTATTAATAAGTTCTGCGGATGTGGTGAGCAGGATCACCTGGCTGTCACGTCCGTGCTCGGCCTGAGATAGGAGGTCAGCGGCCACAAATGCGGGGTTAGCGTCGGCATCGGCTATGACCTCAACCTCGGACGGGCCGGCAGGCATATCTATTGCTACATCCTTGAGCGATACTATCTGCTTGGCTGCGGTAACGTAGGGGTTACCGGGACCGAAAATCTTGGATACCTTTGGTACGCTCTCTGTGCCGTATGCCATTGCGGCGATGGCCTGTGATCCTCCCAGCTTGAAGAACCGGTTGACGCCTGCCACCTGTGCCGCGTAAAGTATTGCAGGATTGACCTTCCCGTCATGTCCGGGAGGGGTGCAGAGAACTATTTCCCGGCAGCCGGCGGTGCGGGCGGGGATGGCCAGCATCAGCACTGTTGAAAATAGTGGAGCAGTTCCGCCGGGTATGTACAGGCCAACCTTGGTGATGGGCACGGCCTTCTGCCAGCAGGTTACGCCTGGGGTGGTCTCAACCTTGCTCAGTTGCGGCAGCTGGGACTCGTGGAATCTGCGGATATTTGCGGCAGCGCTGTCAATAGCGTCACGCAGCTGTGCAGGTACCAGCGAGGCGGCCTCATCAAGCTCGGCTTGGCTCGCAGCAAGAGAGTCCAACCGGACCTTGTCAAACAGGAGTTCGTAGTCCTTAAGTGCTTGGTCACCGCCCTTGCGTACGGTGTCGAGAACAGTCTGGACACGCTCGTAGAGCCCTTCCACGCTCAGTGCCGGGCGGGACAGGAGTTCTTTCCACAGGTTCTTATCAGGATATTTTACAATGTTCATTTCTTTCGTTTTTGTAGAAAATAGTACAATTGGGGCCTGACCCCTTTTGTATCATTTTGTTCAGAGAATCATCTTTTCAATGGGAAGAACCAATATGCCCTCGGCACCTGCGGCCTTGAGCTTGCCGATAATCTCCCAGAAACGTTTCTCGTCCAGTACGGTGTGAACCGAACTCCAGCCTTTGGTTGCAAGAGGCATTACTGTGGGGCTCTTGATGCCGGGCAATTCGGCCAGTACCTCGCTCATGCGGTCATCGGGCACGTTCATCATGATATATTTCTTACCCTGGGCAGCTTTAACGGCATCAAATCGGAACAGGAGTTCCTCAAGAATGGCTTTCTTATCGGCATCCATGTTGGGGTTGCCAATCAGAAGTGCCTCAGACTGCATTACAACCTCTACTTCACGGAGATTGTTGCTTACCAGAGTAGAGCCGGAGCTTACTATGTCAAATATTGCATCGGCCAGTCCTATTCCGGGAGCAATCTCAACCGATCCGGTTATTACGTGGGCATCGGCCATGATTCCTTTTTCCTTAAGGAAAGATTTGAGTATGCTGGGGTAGGAGGTAGCTATCTTCTTACCGTTGAACCACTCAAGTCCTTTGTAGTCAATAGTTTTGGGTATGGCAAGTGATAGACGGCAGCGGCTGAATCCCAAACGCTTGATTACATCGGCTTTCTCCTGACGCTCCACAAACTCGTTCTCGCCTACGATACCTACATCGGCCACACCACCGGCTACAGACTGGGGAATGTCATCGTCACGCAGGAACAGGACCTCGACCGGGAAGTTTCCTGCCTGGACCAGAAGTGTGCGCTTTGATACTCCCAGGCTGATGCCTGACTCTTGAATCAGCGCCATCGTCTCATCATATAAGCGCCCTTTGGATTGTACAGCAATTCTCAACATATAATAAATTGTTTTATTTTATTTCAAATAATAAAGGCTTACCGGAAATCGGCAAGCCTTTATTGTATAAATATACACCATCTATAGCCTACCGATCAATGTCTGCAGGTGCGATGATGGTGATATGTAACAACTAATTGTATCATTTCAGATGCAAAGGTAATATCTATTTGCTGTATATGCAAAAATATTTTCATCAGTTTTTGCACATTCTGTTTATGGTTGTCCAATGCTCAGTCGGTATAGAGGTTTTTGCTACCTGATAAAAAAGATTTATCTTTGCGCCGCAAATCCGTAATTCCGTTTTTGATGGAAGAAACGAAATACAACGGTCCCGAAATGAATATCAGGAAGATGATCGTCCTGCTTCTGACAGCGGCTCTGATACTGTTTCTTTTCTTTACGAAAACAAAATGTGAGGGACCGCTTCCAGAAATTGAGCCGATGAATCCTAAACAGGAGGAGTATCTATATATCTCCCCTTTCGATTCGATTTTCCGGTTATATGCTGACAGTGTTTGCGACTGGAAGATGCTGGCTGCCATCGCTTACGTGGAGTCCAAGTTTGATACTACAGCAAGATCATCGCAAGGCGCCATGGGATTGATGCAAATAATGCCTTCCACATATAGGCATATGTTAGCCAGGCTTGGAGAGCATGACACTACCGCACAGAATACAGTGTTGGATGTCAGGGTGGCAGTCCGTTATTTGGACGAGATGGATAAGATGTTCGGATTCATCAATAAGGAGGAAAGGATTAATTACATTTTAGGAAGTTATAACGGCGGTACCAGTCATATTTTCGACGCTATGCGTCTGGCACGGAAAAATGGGATCAACCGTTACAGATGGAGTAATATTGAACCTATACTTGAATCATTGACAGATTCTTTGGTATATTCAGACAGTGTATGTAAGTTTGGTTATTTTGATGCAACTGAAACGCTTCAGTATGTCAGGCGGGTTAAGAAAAAATATAGAGAATACAATACTTTGGATTTGATGTTCAGAGCATCGGAGAAACTAGCAGAAAACAATAATGAGATATATAATAACAATTGACCAGAGGACTTCTTCATCGAAGGCCTTGCTGTTTGATGAAAAACTGAATTTAATCGGCCATAGCGTAGTTCCATATAGGGTGACTCACCCTAAGGAAGATTGGGCAGAGGCCGATGCTGATGAAATATATGAAACAACCGTTGAGGCTGTACGCAGACTTGAGCTTCCGGAAGGTGATGACATCTCTTTTTCAGTCTCTATGGTAAATCAGCGTGAAACATTTGTCATTTGGGACAGGAATACCGGAAAGCCGGTATATAAAGCAGTCCTATGGCAATGCCGAAGGGGCGCCCGCTTTTGTCAGGAAATTGTAGAGAATGGTTATGAGGCTACAGTACGCGAACACACAGGTCTGATTCCAGATCCTTTTTTTTCTGCCAGTGGTGTCAAGTGGGTGCTTGATAATGTGGAAAGTGTCCGGGAAAGGGCAGAGAACGGAAATTTATTTTTCGGAACAATTGATACATGGCTGATATGGAAACTTACCCATGGGAAAGTTCATGCTACAGATTATTCCAATGCCTCAAGAACTATGCTGTTCAACATAAGGGATCTTGAATGGGATTCCGATATGCTTAAGCTGTTTGCAATCCCAGCCTGTATGATGCCGGAAGTCAAACCGTCCGATTCAGTTTTCGGAATGACTGATTTGGAAGGAATGCTGCCTTCTCCTGTACAGATTGCAGGTGTTTTAGGTAATTCTCACGGAGCGCTTGTGGGCCAGCTATGTCTGGAGGCAGGTATGGGTAAAACTACATATGGCACAGGTTCATCCGTCATGTTCAATGTGGGTGAGGAGCCGGTTACAGCTCCAAATGGAATGGTCTGTTCCGTAGGATATTCGCTGTTTGACAGAACATATTATGTTCTTGAAGGCCACGTCCATTCGTCAGGAGCTGTACTTGACTGGATAATGGATAATCTCCATCTGGTGAATTCGAGTGATGAAATAAAGTCATTGGTGGAGAGCGTTCCTAATAATGGCGGAGTATATTTTGTTCCGGCTTTTTCAGGTCTTGGTTCACCATGGTGGGTTCCCGAGGCCAAGGCAATAATTACTGGACTCACCATGTCGGTGAACAGGGCACATGTTGTCCGTGCAGCTCTGGAATCTATAGCATATCAAGTGGCTGATGTGGTTGAATTGGCGACACGAGACCTAAACACACCCCTCAGACAGCTTAGTATTGACGGAGAATCTGCCAAGAATGATTTCCTGATGCAGTTTCAGGCCGATATCCTGGGATTTCCCGTCAAGAGGCTCGGGCTGGAGGAAGCTTCAGGGTTAGGTTCTGCAATTCTCAACTGTTGTGCCTGCGGAATCTACACCTCAGTGCATGAGATAAAGGAACTACGCAAGATAAGTGAGATTTGCCTGCCGGAAATGAAAGCCGATGAGAGAATAAAGAACCGCCAAGGCTGGCTTCAGGCAGTCCATACGGTTATGCTCAGCGCAAAACGCTAAATTACTTCATGAAGGCGCGGGCCATCTCGCGCTTGTCCTCATTATCCTTGATTGATTGCCGTTTGTCAAACTCGTGCTTGCCTTTGGCAAGGGCGATGACCAGTTTGGCCAGGCCTTTGTCGCCAATGAACAGACGGATGGGGACTATCGTGAATCCGGGGTTCTTGCTATCGGCAGCCAGTTTCCGCAACTCTTTCTTTGTCAGCAGCAGCTTGCGGTCGCGCTTGGCCTCATGGTTGTTGTACGAACCATAGAAATACTGTGCCACATGCATTCCCCTTACCCACAGTTCACCGTTTATGAAAGTGCACCATGTGTCGGCAAGGCTGGCCTTAGACTCTCGTATTGACTTTATCTCCGTACCTGTTAATACTATACCTGCAGTATAGGTGTCAACTATTTCGTAGTCAAACCTGGCCTTCTTGTTCTTTATGTTTACAGCCTGGCTTTTTCTCAATGCCATTAGTTATTCTATTTCTAAAAATCAAATGGGATCTGAACTGTTTGCGGAAGTCCTGGTACCGGCTGGATATATCTCGGATTTGCAATATTCTTGCTGTTCTTGGCTCTGAGTGTGTCCGGAGTAACAATTTTTACATATATGTTGTCCCGTTCCTGCATACGGAGCGAAGCTAGCATGAGGTCCCGGCGCATCTGTTCGTCTGGATTGGAAACAGGAGCGGCAATGGATGAGATATCGCAGTTCAGTATAGTCTGGGTGTAATCCGGATTCAGGCTGATGTCATCTTCAGGTATGAATGAATAGAGACGTATTACCAGCGTGTCAGATACAACTCTTTCAGGATAGAAATAAAAACGGGGATTGGGGGCATTGTCCGGAATGAAGAATATAGGACATACGTTGATAATGTGTCCTGTATTCCAAATGGTGGGATAGGATGTATTACCCAATATGCTTATGGCAAAACGATAGTAATAATTAAGTGAATCGGCAGGTCTTGATGTCTCCAGGTTCTGGACATGGATCTTTTCCAGATCAATCAGCTCTACAGTGTTGTTATCCATTGTACCGGTTGCTGATAGCTCCATTGTTGCAAGAACCCTGTCACCGCTGTTCACACCGAAGAGAGAGAGATGTGATGGTTTGTTGAAATTCTTCAGATATATAGATTCCTGAAACTCCCCAATCTTGTCAGGTACTATTTCCGCTTCGTTCTTGTCCGGGTATGATTGGACTGTACTGATCCTGTATAATCTCTCCGTGTAGGTTGATGGTTCTACCGGCCCGCAACTTGATAATAACAGGCAATAAATAAAAAATGTTACGATGACAGGAACTGATAGTTTTCTCATATTCTTTGTTTTTTTGAATAGAGTAATATGTTTAGGATGCAAATATAACCATTAATCATTTTCGCTGAACAATGTTTGCATATTATAAATAATATATGGTGGAAAATACTAATTTTGCAGACGATTGGAAAATCAGTTTTAAAAACCATAATAATATTTATGATTTACTCAAAAGAAGTTGAAAACATGTGCGTGGTCCAGAAAGGTCC
>DBYG01000079.1 GCA_002310175.1 Bacteroidales bacterium UBA1192 | reverse complement strand
GATTATACGGATTATCCTGCGCATAGACAAGCACGCACAGGTTCAGCAGGACAAATAATATGGTCAGACACCTTGACATAACAGATTGAATCTTTGGTCCAAATATAGCAAAATGTATTGAATAATATCAATCAGAGAGGTTCGGATCCCATACTGGCCGGATGGGTATGGCGAACTCGTATGTGTATCCCTTGTCTCCCGTCATTGGTCCAGATCCGCCTGTTATTATTCCGCCGCCATCTCCCGTGATGGTTCCTGATGATGAAGAGACAATTACCTGGTTAGTTTGGGGATTGACCTGAGCATACCAGCACCACCGCTCATGGTCTCCCACCTGGTTTGCGTAAAACGCTCTCTCCCCGCTCTGAAAGACTATCGTGCATTCATCACTTTCCTTGCCGTATGCCCAACCGAAGCCGTAGCTGTTATAGTATCCGGCTGCCGGAATGCAGATAGAGTTGCCGTTGCCAGTGAACTCTGCCACATAGCCGTCGCCCATGGTATGCAGCGTCATCTCGCAGGACCCGATGAGCTCGTCAATCTCGGCCTTGGCGGGCATGCGCCAGTGGCCGGACATGGCCGCATGGGCAGCGTCGTATTCTGTACCGCAGATATTGTTCCCTACATCTACATATCTGTTCTGGTATGAGTTCCACAGGCTATACTTGGAACGGTCAGCGTTGGTGGAAGGTAGAGTCTCACCCCATCTGTAGTAGCCTCCCCATTCCTGCGGTTCCTCCGCTCCCAGGTTGCAGCTTGCCCACTTGACGCTCAGCCCGAGATCCACCGCCTGCTCGTCAGGATGGCGGGTGGTGAGAGTCCTTACCGGACCGTAAAGCAGCTGGCCCGTATGCTCAACCTGCAGATATGTACGGAAACGGTACTCCGTTCCGCACCGCAGCTCATTGAGGCTTATATCAAACGTACCGTCTTCAGCAATAGGATTAGCCTTCTTGTGATCGTCGGCCAGAGTAGGTTCTGCAGCATCTGGGGAAAGGACTATTCCCACGGTGCAGAGCTCAAGGTCCTTGGTTTCGGCCTTGACACTTCCCGGAATATATGCCTTGTAGAAACCCACGGACCGTGCCTCTGCTGTCTCTAACGTGCAGCCGAATGCCCTGGTGGTGAAAGTGCCCGTTGCGCCCAGGAGCCGTGTGACTCCGTCCCTCGACTGGTAGTAGAGGCAGTAAGTGTAGGTGGTCTCGGGTTTGAGCTGAGTGAGGGTTACCTCCAGGTTTCCGCCCGGGTTCAGCTTGATGCGCCCCACCTGAGAACAACCGGGGTTGTTGTTGCCTTTAAGCCATGAGTCGAAATAAGTCTGTGCGCCGTCAGTACCCTCATTGTACAGGATACCTCGCTGACCGCTGTTCAACTCATCGTATGTTACACCATCAATGGTGCCTGAAACAGAAGCCGTGAAGGCTGTTGAGGAGACAGTAGGGATTTGAGTGGGAACATGAGGTTCAGGAGTGTCTTCGACGTCATTCTTGCATGACAGTATCATTAATACCAATGCAAAAGAGAATAGTTTAAGAATGTTTGCAGTTTTCATAACCTTATAAATTATCATTTCAATATTAATCTACATCAATGGCATTCATGCTCATTGACATGCACAACATAATTGTTAATGCGGTAAATATTTTTTTCATATTGTTAATAGTTTGTTGTTGCAAAAATACATGCGCACCTGGTCACGGATGCGTTAATTACCGTGACAAATTTGTTAAAGACCGAGGCAAGAGGGACTTTTTACGCTTTATCTGCAAGAAACAGCTGAGTCAGATTGTTCGTGTCCTTATTCTGTACTCTTTTGCGGCGTTGACGTATGCAACCGTCGGTAACATTGAGCAGCATTGAGATATCAACCGAGTTATATCCAAGATATGACAGGATGAGGACGTATGCTTCGTCACGGCTTATTTCAGGAATCTCCTCGGACAGGAATTGCATGACTGGGCGGAAACAGCTGTTCAGGGTCTTAATGATTTTTATCCTATCGTCGTTTGACAGTTCCGTATCTCGAATGGTTGTTTTACTTGATATAATGGAGTACACATCCTGTAGCTTGAACCATTGGCAGCAGTCCTGGAGTTCTTTCTGATATAACTCCATTATTTCAATACTGACATCATCTGTTACACTCCTTTCCTCGTGTATGGTATCCTGATCCGAATCGGTCAGTTTCCTGTTAAGGATATCGGATTCTGTCTGGCTGATTGTATCACGGATGTTCCATATCTTTTCTTTTTTCCAGTTCCTGTAATAAATCACAGCAGTGATGGCCAACAGTATGGAAAGTAACATTAGTGAAGTGATGATGATGGATAATCTTATAGTCCTGTCATGTAATCTGTTATCTTCCAGTTCTATCTGGTGCTCACTCTCTATAACGTTTATTTGTTCATGATTACGCCGTTCATAGATTGAGTCAGCCGTGCTTTTGTAGTGATTGTAGTATTGGGCGGCATCATCTTTATGACCAAGTTGCAAGGCAATGAGCGCCAGTTTGTCATAGTTCGAACATCTGGTGTTTATGTCACGCGTATGGTCCAGTGACTTGTTGTAATAGTGATATGCTGAATCAAATTGCCCCATCTCGAAAAAAATATCGGCCTTAAGACTCAGACCGGCACCCGAGTCTTCTGGATACTTGCGGTATGACAGGTATTCATTTATGAGTTTCATGGCCTGTTTGTAATCCTTATCATGATGGAGCCGGATTTTGGACAATTGGAAGAAAGCAAAGTTTTTTTGGTCATTAGAGTATCTGCTTTCTGTAAGAATATGATTGAATATGCTGTCAGCCACTATAAAATCCCTGTTATACAGGGCACAGCGTCCCAGATTATATATGGCATTGTTTCTTGCTTTTTCATTGTTCATCCTGATTGCATTGGCAAGACAGAGCCTGTATTGTTCTGTGGCTTCAGGCAACATCATCCTGTTCAGGTAGTGCTTGCCAAGGTTCTGTTCGGTGAGGGCATAGTAACGTGTCAGGGTGTCGGGGAAGAGATCCAATGCTTTGAGGTAGGCGTAGATAGCGGAGACGTCATTCTCAAAGTAAGAATACACACATCCCTGCGAGTACCAGGCCATAGCTGCACGATACTTGCGATGTCTGGAGATGCTTTTGTACGGTGTCCCGTAATATCCAGTGGCAGAAAGTATCAGGCTGTCCGATTCTATTTTCCTGTAAAGCTTGTAGTCAAGCTGGGTTTTGAGGACGGCATACCACGCTTTCCGGCTTGGTTTTTGTGGTTCACCGATGGAACCGAGAAGGGTGTCGGCCTCTGCGGGACTGGTTTCCATGAGCTGCTCTATCCTGGCCAGCTCACAGCAGGTGGTGTCCCGGCAGGATGTGAGAAAGGCTATGGCCAGGACTGACATATACAGGGCTCTGCGGGCTGTCTTGCGGTTGCGTATGAACATGTCTCTTAATCAGAAGGGCACTATATGTGACAGGTTTATTACAAAGATAATCTGTTTTGTTGATATTAACAGCTATATAAAACAGATTCTATATGTATCTTATGGCTTAGTTTCAGAAATCCGCATCCAGCACATACGGCGTGCCGGAGGCCGTTATCCCCGCGCCGGTCACGGTGAAGTTGGTGCTGTATGAGTTGTTGTAGAACTCCACGTGGGCGCAGCCTAAGGAATCCGTTATCACGTTGGGGTTCCAGTATAGCGTGCGCCGGTAATCCTTAGTTCCCTCGATGGGACCATCAGGATACTGAGGACTGTAGAACTGGACCGGATAGTCAAAACCTTGCAGTGTGGTTATCCGTTGACCTCTGTTCATTTTTTCCTTTTTGCTTTTCAGTTTATAGTCATCCTTCATCTTGATGTCAACCAGTATGTATTTCCTGTATGTCTGTGAATGGCCCCTCATGGCCGACAGCATTTCGTAGTCACCGCTCCTGTTTATATAGTCCATGTATAAAGGTACAGTTTCAGATATCTCATATAGGCTGGCAGGTTCATCGAAGATAAGCATGCTTTCAATGTCCTCTGTGTCTAAATTCCAGTTGCCACTATCGGTTGCCAGTTTTTTGGAATCATGTATATACCAGAAAACAGGATAGTTATCAATGTATTGGTTTGGTCCGTCGTTTACAGTGAAAGTATAACCTTTGTCCAGAATGTATCCGAGCACATCCGTTGTCCATTCCCCGAAATCCATCACCTGTTCCACATCCTTCTCCACGTCGAAAGCCTTGAATGTGAAATAATCTATGTATTTTCTCGGGGCTATGATTTCAACCTCCGGCAGTTTTATGGCGTCGTAGTCATAGTCCGTTCCGTTCCCGGCCATATCTTGTCCTTTTTCCGATACCGTTTTTCCGGTGACGTTTCTCTTTCGGAACACAAGTTTCTCTCTGTCATAGGCCTTGATTTCCGGCTGGAAGGCCCTTTCCAGAATCAGGTTCGCTCCCGTATTCTTGGCGAAATTATTTTTTCTCTCCAACAGCATCACAAGGTCCGCCTTATCATGGAAATCCAAAACGTTGAATCCGAAATAACCGTTACTCCCAGTGGTCTGCTGGCCATATTGTACAAGAGTGTTAATGTCTTGTGGAGCCACGGTAAGATAAGTCTTGACACCTTCCAGCTTGACCTTGTTGCTCCAGTATGAGGTGACCCATCCGTTCACGCTCAGACTGTCTTCCATACGATGTCGTTCTTCAAAGCGTTTCAAGCCGCTCATGATATCCCAGCCATAGCGTTCCCAACCCTGTACCATCATGAGCAAATCCATTGCCAGACGGTGCTCTTCATCATCAGACTCAAAATAGTACTGTGGATTGTTAATCAGTCCCTTCAGGTCCGATGACAGAAGCAGCCATGTGGCCAGATTATCCTGGAATGTAGTCTCTATGTTATGAGCATCCCTGACTGATATGCAGAAACGGTCCCTGAACGGCAGTCCCTGTCCGTTCATGAGGGAAAGAGAGAGACTGACTTTCTCATAAGGAGCATAACTGTCCTTGTCGAAAACAGTTTGGATATGTGGAGGCCTGAAGTCTTCCCTGAAGTTGAAAAAGTGCCGGGTTGACATTGCCCCATACCCTCCGAATAATGTAATTTTGCATACTCCTAACGGTATGGATGCGGCCGGAAAGGAAAAATGTTTCACGGATGATTCGGATTCCCATTGAAAGGCCTTGAAAGATATAGGCAGGCCGCAGCAGGTTACAGCTATGCAATATGTGTATTTCGGATGAAACCTTTGCGGATGGCGCACCGCGACATACAGGGAGTCCCTGTTGATGGAATCGAGCGAGAGGGTGATACCGGAATCTTGTATTTCAGGCAATTTTACCCTGTATTCTTTATTCTCATAGATAAAAACCGCTTTCATGTTCTCCTGCGGACTTTGTATCAGGACATGTCCCATTCCGTCATGAACAGTAACCGCTTCAATTACCCCCATGTTCCTTGAACCGGAAATCCTGAGCGTCCCGTCAATAGGCTGACCATTCTCATCTGTGGCCTTGAAAGCCATCCTTGAGGGGATATCGGCAACCCAAAGACCTCCCTCAGGAAAGAAACTCACGTTGACAGCTTTGGATTTGACAGGCTCAGGACGCGGGTTCCTCCTGTTGTCGTTATAATTGACAAAGACAGGATTGCTGTAATATCCCGGAGTTGCTGGTTTCTGAAAGACGGGGATGACTCTTGAGAACACAATGCTCTCGTCGAAATTGAGCATGTATTGGGTGTAGGCCCTTATCTCGTAATACCCGCTCGGGTAAGGCAGTATTCCGCGTAGCTCCCTTGCCTGCATGGTTGACTGGTCATAAAGGTTGAAACATCCGTCCGCCTGTCCGGCCCTGATCTTAAGTTTCAGTTGCTGCAGAAGCACTCCAGTAGGTGATAGCAGGTCAACATACAGGACACCGCTTCTTGTTCGGGTAAGTGAGGTGGCATTGACCACGAATGCCTTGAACCATATAGTCTCACCCTGAAAATAACTGGTGTTATCAAACTGAAGGAACACTTTCTCCTGCGGGAAAGCCAGGTTGAACTGTCTGACATCTCCCACTCTTGCCATCAGATTCAACTCCTCCGTCGGGATCTGGCACAAGACCGATGGCGCAAAAGCTAAAAACAGGATAAATATTTTTACCTTCAGGAAAGACATAACATTGGTTATAAATCTTCTGTGTAACCAGGCTGTTGAAAGTATGGGCCCTCATAACTGTCATACAATGCTATTGTATTAAATTCCTGACCTTTACTCTTCCAAGTCAATTCATAGACATAGTAATCAAAGTCATCGTTCAGTATGCTATCCACATATTCTTCAAGGTAATCCATACGGTTATGAAACATCAGGGTGTCGTTCCTAAGGCTATCATACGGATACAGCTCGAAGTGTGCCAAACTCTCCTTGTAAGCAGGGAAACAGGCTTGTCCGGTCCCGAAGAAATCATTTGCCGAGAGGCTGCTCTTTGAGATATCCAACATCTTTTTGCTCTTCAGTCTCAACATACTGTTGGTCATTTGTCTTTCCGTTTCATCAGAAAGATTATCCAAAGATAATGTATTTTCCCGCAAAATAAATGGGTCTGATTTCAAATCAAGAATATCCAAATCTTCAAACTCATTTGTAATCTACAGAAAAACAATTATTTGCAATTTCTACAGAAATCTTGTAATTATACTGTCTGAACCTAATAGGTTTTTCAGACGGCTTTTTATGACTCTGTAATTAACATCAGAAATACACAAAATATCCACGATTCGGTTTTTGGACAATCTCAAATATGATAGAATGCAGTAATGATAATATAAAGTATTTATACCATTATATTTCTTTGCTAAATAAGAATAATAATAAGAAAATGAGACATCAAGATCATGCAAAAGAAGCTTGTTTATTTTTCGCTGAAAAAGTTATTAAACCACAACTTTGAATGTCTTGATAACCGACTCGTCGTTGAAGGACTCCTCAAGAGCCGGCATAATAGGCTGATTCAAGCTTCATTACGCGGTAAAAGAATGAATAATGACAGAATATCAAAGAATGAAAGTCCCATCAAGAAGTTTCAGATAGGTAGGCAGTGCTTCCTTCAGTTCATTAATAAGTACGAATTCATCGGCTGAATGAGAACGGGATGATTCACCGGGGCCAAGCTTGAATGACGGGAAGTCCAAGACAGCCTGATCAGACAAAGTAGGTGATCCGTATGGTATCATACCTAAACTGAGAGCTTTGATTATTAAAGGATGATGTATATCTATTCCCGATGAATTAAGATTGAAAGAACGCGCTTTTACCTCACACCATTCAGGCAATTGGAAACTGATTATATCAAACACCTCATGATTTGAATAGAGTTCATTGGTGCGTATATCGGCAGTAAAATAACAGGTATCCGGAATAACATTGTGCTGTGTCCCTGCATTTATCATTGTAATGGTGAACTTGACAGGACCGAGCAAGTCCGACACTTTATCAAAACTGATTGTACGCAGTTTCTCAATCAGTTCAGTTGCGCGGTACAAGGCATTGATACCCTCGTTACGGGCTGCATGTCCTGCCTTGCCGTGTACCGTAAAGTCCAATACCATAAGCCCCTTCTCGGCAATGGCCGGCTGCATGCCGGTAGGCTCACCTATCAGTGCCACGTCAATATGAGGCAGTTTCTGCACGGCCAGTTTCATTCCGCCCTGACCGTTCACCTCCTCCTCTGCTGTAGCCAGGAAAAGAGGATTATACGGCTGTTCCTTCTTGTCCAGCTCATAGAACGTATAGAGCAATGACACCAGTCCCGCCCCATCATCATTGCTGCCCAGACCGTAAAGCTTTCCCTCCTCCTCTACCGGGGTAAAAGGATCCCTGGTCCATCCGGCCACCGGCTTTACGGTATCCATGTGGCTGTTAAGCAGCAACGTGGGTTTGGAAGCATCATAGTGGTGCGGATAACACAGCAGGTTCAGCCCTATGCACTCCGGCTCATAGCCGTGACACTCCATATCGGCCTTCATTATTGCCGATACCTCATGCTCGCTCCGTGTTACTGACGGAGTGGATATAAGCTTCTTGAGCAATTCAAGCTGTTCCATGTATGACTGTTCCATGCTGCAAAAATAGAGGTTTTATGTAAATTGACCTCTCTCACGGGCGGAAAGTTCCCGAATCATGCCTATTGCGAAAGGCAGAGCCAACGAGAATGTCAGCACATCGGCCGTAGCCATAGTAGCCTCAAGACCTTTAAGCCCCCAGATGGCCGGCAGTATGAAGAGTGTGGGATAGAACGCTATCCCATGGCGTGTCATAGCCAGCAATGTGGCCCGTCCGGTCCGGCGGATGTTCTGCAGCAGCATGTTTGTAGGAGTAGTCAGGCCAACCAGCGAGAAAGCCACGCACTGCCACCTGAGCACCACAGTACCAATCCGAATAAGTTCAGGATCCTCATCACGGAAGAAAGCAATTATCTCCGGTGCAAATATCCATCCTGCCGCAGATGTCACAATCAGTATTACCACGCATAACCCTATTGTAAACAGGTAGGACTCCCTTACGCGGCCATATAGACGTGCTCCCCAGTTGAATCCGCATACCGGTTGGAATCCCTGGCCCACACCCAGTATCACCGCCATGGCAGTCTGCATTACGCGCGCCACCACAGTGAAGGCGGCTATTGTGGATGCCTCCTGTCCCTCCAGCGCATAGCTTGCAGCCGCCCAGTTCATGCAGATGGCCGATATGCTGGAAAGTGACTGACGCATCAGAGACGGTAGTCCGCCCGCACCTATCTCGCGGTAACGCTCTACTGACGGAGCAAAGTTGCGCAGGCTTATATGCACATTACCCGGCAATGTGGTAGCCCACAGCAGCAGACACCATGATATGAACTGACTTACAAGTGTGGCCAGCGATGCGCCGCTCACCCCCATCCCCAACCGGTTTATCAGCAGCCAGTCAAAGAATATGTTCAGCACCATTCCCACCGCAATGCCAATCATGGCCAGCATGGCATTGCCCTGCAGACGCAGCTGGTTGTTAAGCGTCATCTGCGATATCAGGAACGGGGTTGCTATCAGTATCCATCTAAGGTAGGCGTTGGAGTAAGGCACCACATCAGGCGTAGCACCTAAAAGCCGTGACAGAGGTGTCACAAACAGCATGCCCAGCACCATGAACACAAGTCCTATAAGGAACGATGACAGGAATCCGGTGGCCGCCATCTTGCCTGCCCCTTCGGCATCACGGGCCCCAAGCGCACGAGACATGTAGTTACCCGATCCGTGCCCGAAGAAAAAGCCCGTAGCCTGGATAAGTGACTGATAGGCGAAAGCCACACCGACACCCGCCGTAGCGACAGTGCTGATGTGGCCCACAAACCATGNNTTGTAGATGGCCGATATGGACATACTTATGATAGTGGGCACCGCTAAGCTGAGTACCAGCCGTGGAACAGGTGTCTCCGTGAGCCTGCGGTAACGCGCCTCACTCCTCAGTATGTCATTATTGCCGTTGTGCACCAGAATCGTTTTCCTGGCACAAAATTACTCATTATTTATAATATTCCATGCTCTCAGGAGTCCAGGTCATGACTACGCTGTAGTGGCCATCTACCTGTGAGCGTGAGTAGTCAAGGAACACCTTGAGTGGTTTGTCAAACAGTTCCGGAGTCTCTACTGAGTCACGCAGCAGCAGGGTACTCATCACGCAGTAGGCTGCGCTCTCCATCAGGCGGCGGCCGCAGAAATCATTGACGTCGGTCTCCTTCTGGTCAGTAACATGAGCTGTCATGGCATCCAGTTTCTCTACCATGGCGCTGATGGCTGCCTTGCTCTCTGAGTCGGGCAGTGTAGCCAGCATATCCTTAACGTACTGTGAATATACACCGCTGGTTACGTAACGCAGGGCTGCCACAACCTGAAGCTGTGTGGTACCTTCATAGATGGATGTGATACGGGCATCGCGGTACAGGCGCTCGCAGGCGTAGTCACGCATAAATCCGGAGCCTCCGTGAATCTGTATGCTGTCGTATGTGTTCTGGTTGGCAAACTCACTTGTCATACCCTTTGATATGGGAGTGAGCGCATCGGCCAGACGGCTGTAACGCTTGCTCTCCTGACGCTCCTCTGGAGTGAGTGTACGCACCTTTGCTATTGCGTCAAGTGACTTATATATGTCAACGTAACGTGAAGTCTCGTACAGGAGTGAGCGTGATGCCTCAACCTTGGCTTTCATTACTGCCAGCATCTGATAAACGGCCGGAAATGTGTCAATGCTACGGCCAAACTGACGGCGCTCTGCAGCGTATGCTACGGCCTCACGCCATGCGGCATCCTGAATGCCCACGCTCTGTGTGGCTATGCCTAAGCGGGCACCGTTCATAAGTGACATAACGTACTTGATAAGTCCCAGACGGCGGTCACCGCAAAGCTCTGCCTTTGCATTGTTGAACACCAGCTCACAGGTAGGTGATCCGTGAATACCCATCTTATCCTCGATACGGCGGACGTTCACGCCGCCGTTACGCTTGTCATAGATAAAGAGTGACANNGTGGTACCCTCCTCGCTGCGGGCCAGCACCAGGTGGATGTCACTGTCACCGTTGGTTATGAAGCGCTTTACGCCGTTCAGACGCCAGCAGCCGTTCTCCACATCCTCGGTTGCCTTGAGCATTACGCTCTGCAGGTCACTTCCGGCATCGGGCTCGGTCAGGTCCATTGACATGGTGGCACCATTGCTTGCCATCTTGAGGTATTTCTCTTTCTGCTCAGGACTGCCAAACTCGTTTATGGTATCTGCGCATGACTGCAGGCCCCATACGTTCTGGAACGATGCATCGGCCCTGGAGATCATCTCACATACGGCACTGAACACTGTTACAGGCATATTCAGACCGCCGTACTGACGGGGCAGTCCGAATCCTGACAGACCGGCCTGGTGCATTACCTTGAGGTCCTGCGCAGTACCCTGGGAGTACTGTACGCGGCCACCGCTGCAGTGTGATCCCTCGCGGTCAACAGACTCAGCGTTAGGTGCAATAACCTCATCGCATACGCTGCCGGTCAGCTCCAGCACGCGGCTGTAGTTATCCATAGCATCCTCAAAGTCCTGAGGTGCATAGTCATACTTGCCGGACTCGGCATAGAAGTTCTCCTTAAGCTCCACAATGCGCTCCATAAGGGGAGAGTGCATGCGGGCTTCAAGTTCAGGGGTATCCTTATAGTTGTTCATTTTGAAATCTCCTTGTAGTGACGGATCAGTTTGGGAATCACATCCTCAACGCGACCGGTTATAACGTAATCGGCAATGGCGTTGATGGGGGCATCGGGATCCTGGTTGATAGACATGATAAGGCTGCTCTCACGCATGCCTGCTATATGCTGTATCTGGCCCGATATACCGCAGGCAATATAAAGCTTGGGTCTTACGGTGATACCGGTCTGGCCAATCTGACGGTCATGATCCACAAAACCGGCATCAACTGCGGCGCGGCTTGCGCCCACCTCGGCATGCAGCGCATCGGCCAGCTTGTACAGCATGTCAAAGCCCTCGCGGCTGCCCATTCCGTAACCGCCCGCCACTACTATGCTGGCGCTGTCCAGATGATGTGACGGTTTCTGCATGTGGCGGTCAATGACGCTCACGGCCATATCGGCTGAACTTACGTAATCACTTACCTTGTGGTTCTTAATCTCCCCCTTACCCTTACCGCAAGGCTCGTTCTTCATCACGCCCTGACGTACGGTAGCCATCTGGGGACGGTGGTCGGGGTTGACTATGGTTGCTATGATGTTGCCACCAAAAGCGGGACGTATCTGATAGAGCAGGTTCTCATAGACCCTGCCTGTCTTCTTGTCCTCATATTCACCAATCTCCAGGTTGGTGCAGTCGGCAGTAAGTCCGCTGCCAAGGGCCGATGATACACGCGGCCCAAGGTCACGGCCTATCACCGTTGCGCCCATAAGAGCTATCTGCGGGTTCTCCTCTTGAAACAGCTTGACCAGTATTGCTGAATGAGGCGCTGTGGTATAGGGTGCCAGGCTCTTGTCATCGAATATGTGCAGCACATCTACTCCGTACTGGAGTATCTGATCCTCTATTCCCTTAAGGTCACTGCCGGCAGCTATTGCCTCAAGCTGAACGCCCAGCCGGTTAGCTAATGAACGGCCCTTTGTAAGCAGTTCCTGACTGACCGGAGCCACCTGAGCCCCTTCCAGTTCACAATATACAAATACGCTGTTCATGGCTTATCCTATTATGTGGTTAACGGCCAGTTCATCAACAAGAGCTGCAATATCGGCATCGCTGTCGCCGTAGCGCTTACTCTCCTTGGCCTGGAATACTATGTTCTCTATCTTCTTTACCTTGGTGGGTGAGCCTGACAGTCCGCACTTGTCGGGATCGGCATCTACATCGGCCACAGTCCATGCGGGAACGTCGTAGTTCTTGCGGCCCATCAGCAGCTTTGCGTTGCGGGGACGGCAGGGTGCGGCGCTTCCGTTCACGGTGAGCACACAGGGCAGCGGAGCTTTTACGGTCTCAACACCACCGGTGATGACACGCTTTACGGTAACGCTCCTGCTGTCCATCTCCAGCACCTCCTCAACGTATGTTATCTGGTTCANNCCAGCTTCTCGGCCACCTGAGGACCCACCTGGGCGGTATCACCGTCAATTGCCTGACGGCCGCCTATTATGATATCGTACTTGCCTATCTTGCGGATTGCGGTTGACAGGGCGTATGATGTGGCTAGTGTATCAGCACCTGCAAACAGACGGTCCGTAAGCAGATAACCACCGTCGGCACCGCGATATACGCCCTCNNGCTCTCTCAGGACCCATTGTGAGCATGGTCACTGTACTGCCGGGAAAACGGTCCTTGATGGCAAGGGCCTGCTCCAGTGCATTGAGGTCCTCCGGGTTGAACACTGCCGGAAGTGCGGCACGGTTGATCGTGCCATCGGCATTCATGGCGTCCTTACCCACCTGACGGGTATCGGGCACCTGCTTTGCCAAAACAATAATATTGAATTTTTCCATAGGGGCAGCAAAGATACGGATAAACCGCCCCCTAACCTTTTGGGGAGTTGACAAAACGGGACGATTTGCACAGTCATTCTCATTTTGTAAACTCCGCTGAACATCCAGCTACTGCAAAGAGATACGGAGGCTCAGTCCTCCAGCATGGATTTCTGGTTCTGACGCTCCAGCTTGTGGAAATCAGAGCCGGTCTTTACCTTGGCGATGGTGGCTGTCACGGCGTTGTAGAGCTCGCTGCCCTCACGGTAATCACCCGGGCAGGCAAAGTTTACGCGGCCGCGGTGCACCAGATTGCGGGCCTGTGCGCGGCTTGTCTCACTGCCGGGCTTGTATATGGCTATTGAGTGGCCTCCCTCGCTCTTTACTATGCGCATGCTGGGTATATCGGTCTCTCCGTCACCCAGATAGATCATGTTGTGGAACGGAACGGGACGGCCTTCGTCGGGCATGGAGTCATTTATCTGGGCGTTGTTCCAGATTTCATGTATGCCCTTGTTTATCATGAATATGAACTGTGTCTTGGAGGTGAAATCCACTGCCACGGCGGGCCATACCGCCTTGTCGTTCTCATACATGAACGAGCAGGCGTATATCTGCTTAAAGTATTTGGCTATTGATGTGCCCTCAATGAGTTCCTTAAGGCCCGATGAGATTATGTAGTGCTCCACATGTACTCCCATCTCATCACCCTTGCGGTTTATCAGCTCAAACCACTGCTCCACTCCGGGAAAGAACCCTATTCCGCGCCCGAACTCCACGAACTGCTGGCGGCGGATGCTTATGCCGTTCTCCTGAGCCTTATCCACCATAAGTTTCATGTATGCCAGGATGGTGCTGGACTGCTGCCTCTGGGCCAGAGCGTGACTCTGCTCCCAGAACTTGTCCTTATCGGTCAGTCCTATGGCATCCATAAAGTCATACTCCTGCATGTATGACGGCGACAATGTTCCGTCAAAATCATACATCAGTGCTACCGTGGGTCTGTCCATATTATTCTGTTTTACTAACTACTTTACTGTATTCTGTTAAGGAATAAGCAGGGAGGAATCGCCGTAACTGAGAAAACGGAAACCGTGGCTCAGGGCGTAGCGGTAGATGGTTTTCCAGTCGCCGTTCACAAAGGCCGATACCAGCAGTAACAGGGTGCTCTGCGGCTGATGGAAGTTGGTGACCATCATCTTTACAATGTGGTACCTGTAACCCGGGGCAATTATGATCTGGGTGCTTGTCTTGAGCACATCCAGATGATGACGGTCCAGATAATCCAGTATCTGCTGGAGAGCTTGGACCGATGTCATATCCGGCTCCGTCTCATAAGGAGTCCACTGGTTGACATGCATCTCCTCCTCTGTAGCATCAGGATGTGTGCTCAAATAGACACCTATGTAATAGAGACTCTCCAGAGTGCGGACCGATGTGGTGCCCACGGCAATGGTCTCGCCTCCGTGACGTATCAGTTTCTCAATAGTGGAGCGCTTTACAGCGATGAACTCGGTATGCATCTCATGTCCGCTTATCTCCTCGGACTTGACCGGACGGAAAGTTCCCGCACCCACATGCAGGGTCAGCTCCTCGCGGTCAATCCCGTGAGCATCCAGATCCCTGAGCACCCGCTCCGTAAAGTGAAGCCCCGCAGTTGGAGCAGCCACACTGCCCTTTATCTTGGAATAAACCGTCTGATAAGTGGTCTTGTCACTCTCCTGTGACTCTCGGTTCAGATAAGGAGGAATAGGAATCTCACCCACAGCCTCAAGCAGTTCCGCCCAGCTGACACCGCCGTCCCATCTGAAGTCAATCCTATGGCTGGTACCGTGAACCGGTCCGCGCCGGGCAGTAAGAGTGACAGTCTTTCCGCCCATTTCAACGGTGGTTTTCAGCACCGGAGTATCCTCTTTCCAACGCTTGAGGTTTCCCACCAGACAGTACCAGCTGCATGATGAGGTCTGCGTGAAAACAACCTGATAGTCTGAAGGTTCAGCCGGCTCCAGAAGAAAAACCTCAATAAGAGCACCCGTTGATTTGGGTCCGCCCGTTGCTTCCTTGTGAAAATGCAGACGGGCCTGAATAACCTTGGTATTATTAAACACCATCATAGCACCGGCAGGCAGATAGCAGGGAATATTGCGGAACACATCCTCACTTATATTCCCACGTCGGTACACCAACAGCTTGGAACTGTCCCTTTCAGGGAGCGGGAACCTGGCTATCCGCTCATCGGGCAATTCGTAGCTGTACTCACTGATTCTTGTTTGTTTTACGCTCTCCTCCATTTCTGTTCAGGATGCAAAGATAGTGCTTTTGCTCCTAAAACAACCGTCTCACTCCGACATCAGCAAAATATGTAAAAGTTTTTTGATCGGGAATATCTCTCATTCCCGACTTTGCGCCTTTACCTGAACCGGACTTGATTACAGACTCTTCAGTTAGAGAAAAATTTTTCCCCTTAAGGGGAGAAAAAAGGCTCCTTAAGAAAATTCCGTAAGAGAAATCGTTTGAATAATTGGATTTATAAGCATTTTTATATATCTTTATCAACGCTAATCAAATATACGATATGTCTCAGTGATTATCTCAATTTACACAAAGTGATTAATCAGTTAACAGTCAACTGTTTTAACAGAACGGATTGAACCTACATTTATCAACAACACAGATATGGACAATAAATCAAAACAGATTGGACTCGCCGGAACTGACATAATGATGGGCAAGCCAATCTCCAAAAAAAGAGTAGCATCAATTATCCTGTCACTGATGGCAGGACTCTTCCTGACAACAGGAACCTATGCTCAGGAGTCAAAGGAAGCTGAGATGCATAAGAAGGCTGCCGATCTAATATCCCGGATGACCTTGGATGAGAAGATTGGAATGATGATGAACAGCACACCGGGAGTGGAGAGACTGGGCATCAAGCCATACGATTGGTGGAATGAGGCCCTTCACGGAGTAGCCCGCAACGGACGTGCCACCGTTTTTCCCGAGCCTATTGGCCTTGGCGCTACATTTGATCCTGAGATAGTCAGGAAGATTGGCGACATCGTTTCCGAAGAGGGACGAGCCAAATTCGACAAGGCACGTGAAATGGAGAACTACAGCCGTTTCACAGGTCTTACCTTCTGGGCCCCGAACGTAAACATTTTCAGGGATCCGCGCTGGGGTCGCGGAATGGAGACCTACGGAGAAGATCCCTTCCTCACCGGAACACTTGGTACCGCCTATGTAAAAGGAATACAGGGCGATGATCCTTTTTATCTTAAGGCTGCAGCCTGCGCAAAGCACTTTGCCGTGCATTCAGGCCCTGAATCAGTCCGCCACAGTTTCAATGCAGAACCATCAATGAAGGATCTGTACGAGACATACCTCCCAGCCTTTGAAAAGCTGGTGAAAGATGCTGATGTGGAAGTAGTGATGGGAGCCTACAACCGGGTATTCGGTGAGAGCGCCTCCGGTAGCAAGTTCCTTCTTACAGACCTGCTGCGTGACACATGGGGATTTGACGGACATATAGTGTCTGACTGTGGGGCGATCGATGACATATTCGGTGGACACCACATAGCAAAGGATGCCGTCGAGGCCAGTGCCATCGCCATCAAAGCAGGTCTGAACCTGGAATGCGGGAGCTCCTTCCGCAGCCTTAAGACCGCCATTGACCGCGGACTGATCTCGGAGGCCGACATAGACAAGGCACTTGAGCCGTTGCTGATGACCCAGCTCAGATTAGGTATCCTCTTTAACGACCCGGATTGTCCTTACTACGGGATTCCCGCTTCCGTCATCGGAAGCGCTGAGCACTTTGCTGTTGCCCGTCAGGCCGCCGTTGAGTCAATGGTTCTTCTCAAGAACGACAATGACCTCCTGCCACTGCGTAAGGACATCCGCAACGTATACGTGACCGGAACAGCCGCAACAGACACATACTCTATGATGGGAAACTACTATGGCATTTCCGATCACTACAGCACCTATCTGCAGGGTATTGTAAGTAAGGTCAGTGATGGTACCAATGTCAATTACAAGCCTGCGTACACCATTGTTCCCACAAAGGATGTAAACCCCGGAAACTACGCTACGGCACAGGCTGCACAAGCAGACTACACCATAATGTTCATGGGTAACAACGGAACCACCGAAGGCGAGGAGAGTGACGCCATAAGTTCTGCAAGCGTGGGAGACCGTCTGAGCATAGACCTTCCCGAAAATCAAATGTCTTTCTTCAGGAGCGTGGTCAGGATGCGCAAAAGCAACAATCACCTCATCGTGGTCCTCACCGGCGGAAGCCCTATTAACCTTCAGGAGATTGCAGCAGGTGCCGACGCTGTGATAATGGCCTGGTATCCCGGACAGGAAGGAGGCGATGCCCTCGCAGAACTGCTCTTCGGTGAGAAGAATTTCAGCGGCAGGTTACCCATCACCTTCCCCATAGCATCACAGGAACTCCCTGATTTCAGCGACTATTCCATGAAGGGACGTACTTACAAATATATGTCCGGCAACACAATGTATCCATTCGGATATGGTCTTTCATACGGTAACAGTCAGTATGGCGACCTGACTATTCTCACAAAGAAACCCAAGCTTGGTAAACCCATTGATGTTGAAATACCTGTCGCCAATACCGGAAAAGTGGAACGGACAGAAACCGTACAGCTCTATGTGTCAACGCCAAACGCAGGACAAGGTGCTCCTTACAGCCAGCTTGTAGCCTTTGAGAGAGTTACCTTGAAACCAGGTGAGAGCCAAACGGTACATTTTACAGTGACACCGGAACAGATGAAGGAGTTTCAGGAAGACGGAAGCACCAAACTGCTTAAAGGGACATACAAGATTACTGTAGGTGCAGCATCTCCCACCCAAAGGTCTGAAGAGTTGGGCGTTCCGCTAAAGTGCGTTAACATCAAACTATAGTAGTCCGGAAAGGGTTGATGACTTAAATGCCTGATCCCGAAAAAATTCCGATGAAATCATATAAAAAGAGCTTGCCTGTGCAAGCTCTTTTATATTATAATCACATAGTGATTGCAAGAGTAAATACACTGACTCTGATATCAGGAATACTATCGTTCAAGACCTCTATCAAGGAACATAGCGTTGAACCTGTAGTCACCACATCATCGACCAAAAGTATGTGTTTCCCCTTCAACACCTCCGGATTAATGACCTGGAAAAGGCCCTGGGCATTGGACCAACGCTGGAACAAGCCCAATCCCGCCTGATGAACTCTTTCTTCATGACGTATTACTGCGTTCTCAATAACCGGCAAACCTGTCACTTCCTTAATACCTTCAGCGATATACATACATTGGTTGAATCCCCTTTTCCTCAATCTCTTTCTGGTCAAAGGAAGAGGAACAATATAATCCACTCCTTCAAAAAAGACTGTCTTGCTTAGTCTGTCGGCAGCTATGGATGCCATCCAGGAACCTACATCAGGATGTCCCCAGTACTTGAGATGAAAAAGAATCTTGCGGTATTCGCTCTCCTTATCATATTGAAGCATTGAAGATGCTCTGATTATATTCCTTTCGTTAATCAGAAGCGTCTCTGTCCTGTTCAATTTCCGGGGATCATACTCTACTGTGGGAAGGCCAATGAAACAGCTGATACACAAATGACTCTCAGACAAGCTGAGTCTTCTTCCACAAACCTTGCAATAACGAGGCAGCAGAAAATCCATAACGGATGACAATATTTTCATGGCCTTCAGTCATGACAATCCATACAATCGGATAGCTTGATGTATCTGCGGACAATTGAAGGTTCAAATCCCCGGCTGCAAATACGTTTCATGAGATACATGTTCCGCTCATACTCAGTGCTGCCCTTTACCGAACCCATGAGGGAATCCGCGACCTTACTGAGTACGGCATTGTAATCATCCGGATCTATCGATAAAATCGCCTCTTCTATAATAGGATCAGGAATCTGTTTTTGCCGGAGGGAATAAGATATCTTGATCCGCCCCCATCTGGCAAATAACAGTTTGTCATGAACGAAGGCCATGGAATATCTTTTTTCGTCAATATACTTTTCCTTTTCAAGCAGCTCAATAATATGACAGATTATCGTTCCATCCGCCTGATGTCTCTCTAACATCGCTCTAACCTCACTCCGGCAGCGCTCGGCAACCGTACAGTATCTGTAAGCACGGTTCAGTCCTTCTTCTTCAGTCATAAGTATTAGTTTAATATATCAGAATTTACATTTGATAAAACGCCACTTGCCGGATATGTCTTTACGCAATTCCACATTGCCATATCCCTTGTATTTAAACATAGGTACCATTTCATCGGCAAATAACGGATTAATCTCAAAATAAAGCACACCTCTGGGATGCAGATGTTCACGGCCAAAATCAGCAATGTTCCTATAAAACAGCAACGGATCGTCATCCGGTACGAATAATGCAGTATGAGGTTCGTAATCAAGCACAGTATGATCCATCTCCAAACTCTCCGACACAGCAATATAAGGGGGATTACTCACAATAGCATCAAAGAATGTGTCCTTCTTGCATTCATCGTAACCAAGAATATCGGTTTTACTGAAAATCACTCCGGCTCCGTTAATCCGGTTATTGTATTCTGCCACCTCAAGCGCTTCCCCGCTGATATCCCATCCTTCTATAGTCCAATCCCTCAACAGAAGCGATAAGGTTATGGCAATATAACCGCTGCCGGTGCCAATATCCACAAGCCTTCCCGCCTTCTCACTCCTCAAATCTGTTTCAACCCATTCAACAAGTTCAGATGTTTCAGGGCGTGGAATAAGAACTCTTCTGTCAACATGGAAAGACAGACCACCCATATATGTAGTTCCCAAGACATACTGAAGAGGTTCACCGGAGGAGAGCCTTTTCAAGGCATCACTCAAACGAAGCTCCATTTCAGGTGTCATCACAACAGATGTACCTGTGTAATACGAAACTTCACTTATTCCCAGGTATTCTGTACATAATGACTTCCTGACATAATCCATCTCCGATGGGCTGAATCTGTCTTTAAGGGCATTGTCAATTTTCTCCCTGATTGTTTTCATGGTACGTCAGTTCTCATTTTGCATTGACGGTTACCGAGCCTTTGAGCGTAGGGTCAACAATACCGGGAATCTCAGAGTAACCGCCCAGCTGATAAGTCATATAACCATCCTTGGTGGGCATACTCATATTAAGAGTCATTCTAAACTGGATGTTATAAGTACCGGCTGATTTTGGAACGAACCTTATGGAAGGAAGAAAATGTTCAGGATCTACAATTGTTACACTCGCATTATTCTTGCTGACAGAAAAATCCCGGTAATAACCGATGGGAATACTTGGTGCCACAAATGATAGCGAGCCTCCGGTTATACTCCAATCACACTTTGCCCTGTAGTAATAACTGCCCAATGACTTTGCTCTCACCTGAAGAGTCAATGTATCTCCAACTGTAGGATTACTGTTTAAACAGACAATAGAATCATAATGGGGAGGCACAGAATATTCCTCCTCCTCACAAGATATGAATACTGTCATTACAGACACAACTGCCAACGTCAACAAATTGTATTTCATAATAAACTAAGCTATTTCAAGTGCAACTTTCATCATGTTGGTAAAACTGCTGCGACGCTCCTCGGCCGATGCATACTTGCGGTGAACCAGCTGATCCGATATAGTACAGATTGTCAGAGCCTTCTTGCCCGATGCAGCAGCATTGATATATAAGCCTGCCGATTCCATCTCAACAGCCTTGACACCGAACTTGCCCCATTTCATCTGCTTGTCTGACTCGTCATAGAAAACATCAGCACTATATATGTTACCCACCTGAAACTGAAAGCCGTTCTCACGGGCCACACGCACTGCACTCTCAAGCAGTCCGAAATCAGCTATCGGGGCAAAACGAGCGGGGAAACCGTACTGATGACCGTAATCTGAGTCAGTGCAGGCTGCCTGAGCAAAAAGCATATCGCCCAACTGCATCTCTGCACTTAAAGCTCCCGCAGTACCCACTCTGACAATTTGATCCACATCATAGAAATTAAACAGCTCGTATGAATAAATCCCTATTGAAGGTATGCCCATTCCATGCCCCATCACCGATACTCGCTTGCCTCTGTACATACCGGTAAATCCCAGCATTCCACGCACTTCATTGAAAAGCACAGAATCTGTCAGATACTTATCTGCTATGAACTTGGCGCGAAGCGGGTCGCCACACATTATCACTGTCTTGGCAATATCGTCATATTGAGCCGATATATGTGCCGAGGGGACATCATTTTTACTCATAGATATATCTTTTCTTCAAGAGGCGGTGAAACAATACACCCCTCCAGATAATCAATCTTTCTTACCTGACCAATAGCCGGAGCCACAGTTACCTTATGACCATACAAACTGATTCGTCCTTCAGCATACCACTGCAAAGCCTGAGGGAATATACGATGTTCCATACGATGTATTTGCGCCTCAAGTTCATCTACAGAGCCGTTTACAGGTACACCCGCCTGAATAATAACCGGACCGGCATCAAGTTCAGGTGTTACCAGATGGACCGAGCATCCAGTAATCCTTACTCCATGCTCATATGCATCGGAAATAGCCGTAGCACCCTTGAAACTAGGAAGGAGTGCAGGATGCAGATTCAATATCCTACCTTTGAATGCATTCACGAAAACCTCGCTTAGGATTCGCATCCACCCTGCAAGCGCCACTGTATCGACATCATATCTTCTGAGGGTTTCCACAACCAGAGAGTCATATTCAGCGCGGTTCTTATGGCCTTTCGACGGAATTATCTCCACAGGTATGCCGAACTTGCGGACGCGGGCTATAACACCTGCATCCTCCCTGTTGGTCAGCACTACTCTCACATCGGCATCAAGAAGTCCGTCACGCACAGCCTCAATTATAGCCTGCGCATTGGTTCCGTTGGCCGATGCCAATATGGCTAGTCTTATCATTGCTTAGAACTGTTTCAACAACCAATCCATAGCTGAGCCTTCGGAATAATCGTCCAGTAAGGTTACCCAGGAAAAATGGTTAAGCATACCACCAACACCGAACTTCTTCATATATGTATCCGAGTAAATGGTAATCCTGTCATCCTTGGCCCCCAGTCTCTGCCGTGCATCATAATACACGTGTGAACTTATCACCTTGCAGGTCTGGTCATCCTGTGCATGGACAAAATAGAGCGGTGTTGAAAGGAATGCGTCCAGATTGATCTTGGAAGGCACCATCTCTGTCCCGTCCCAACGATACACATCACCCTGGAACGCTTTAGTCACATCGTCAGTGAACTGACCGTCATACTTCTCCGTTGTCATATGGATTGGGACAATGGGATCCATTGCACAACATGGGATTGCGGCCTTGAAACGGTCGGCAAACTGCATCATGAAACGCATGGTGCATCCGCCACCACTGCTTGCTCCTGCGCAGAAAAGCTTGCTTCCATCAACAAGTCCTTGCTCGATAAGAGTATCTATAAACGCCATCTGAAGGGCATTGTTACGGTCAATAAGCTTAATCTTCTCAGGGAACAACGATGCGCTGTATGAGTAGTTTTCATTGGCAAGGGCAAACTCCAGAACCGCACACTTGACACCTCTCTGAGGTAATGCCACAAGACCACGGTTCGCTACTATAGTTTCCAATAGAGGTTTGTTGTACTCACCACCACCAATCTGCCATACCAGTAACGGAACATTCTTCAATGGATTACCATTTTCATCCTTGGGCAGCCATAACATATACTCCCGTGTAAGTCCGGCGTATGTGAAACTACCGGTTATGCAATCATCAATAATGGCAGTGGAACTCTCTGTAATATCTTTCTTTGTTATGGCAATACCTGCCTTCTCACATTTGAGTTCCCAAGGAACTGAACGGAAATTCTGTCCCAAACGGCCTTCATCACGGAACGGACGGAATCTGACCCTGACTCTGTTACGTTTTATTGATATGGATATTTCATCATCAGTATAATCCTGGGCAAAATCTCCGGTGTTCGGGTCATACGGAGTCCCGTAAGTGTTTCCGGTAAGATTAAAGTCTGCGGCAGTCAGACCTTTCAGGACTGATCCGTCAGAAACAGCAATATCAAGGGAGTCAACCATATACCCCCAATCTCCTACACTGAGATAACCTTTAATGCCCGGTTCGAAGTCCGACTGACACGAGACAGCAATAATTGGAGCCAGCGTAACCAATAACAACAATTTCTTCATATCATCCTTTTTTTATAAGTATCTGCGAACTTACAAAAAATCCTCCATACTTACACTGTAAGTAAAAAAAGAAAGATGGTTCCGATAATCCGGAATCATCTTTCCTGATATTACTAGAAGCGCATTACATCATGCCATCCATGCCGCCCATTCCGGGATTCATGGCGGGCATAGGCTTGTCTTCCTTCTTCTCTACGATCACGCATTCAGTAGTCAGGAACATACCTGCTATTGATGCGGCGTTCTCAAGAGCCACGCGAGCCACCTTGGCGGGATCAACCACCCCAGCCTTCATAAGGTCCTCATAGCGGTCATAACGGGCATTATAACCAAAATCTCCCTTACCCTCAAGAACCTTTTGGACCACTACTGAGCCCTCCTTACCTGCGTTGAACACAATCTGACGCAGAGGCTCCTCAATGGCACGACGTATGATCTGAATACCGGTTGTTTCATCGGCATTCTCGCCTTTCAGCTTGTCAAGAGCGCTGATGGCACGGATATAAGCGACACCACCGCCAGCTACTATACCCTCCTCAATGGCTGCACGTGTAGCGCACAGGGCGTCATCCACACGGTCCTTCTTCTCCTTCATCTCTGTCTCGCTGGGAGCACCGACCTTGATTACTGCCACACCACCAGACAGTTTGGCCAGACGTTCCTGGAGTTTCTCCTTGTCATAGTCACTTGTAGTAGTCTTTATCTGAGCCTTGATCTGGGCTACGCGGTCAGCTATCTTGGATTTCTCACCCTTACCATTTACGATAGTGGTGTTATCCTTGGTAATGGTGATCTTTTCAGCTGTACCAAGCATATCCATAGTAGCTTGCTCCAGCTTTACACCACGCTCCTCACTGATTACGAAACCGCCTGTCAAAACAGCGATATCCTCAAGCATCTCCTTGCGGCGGTCACCGAATCCGGGTGCCTTGACAGCACAAATCTTAAGACCTGAACGCAGACGGTTCACAACCAGTGTCGTCAGAGCCTCGGAATCAACATCCTCGGCAATGATAAGCAACGGACGGCCAGTCTGTACGGCGGGCTCCAGGATAGGAAGCAGGTCCTTCAAATTTGATATTTTCTTGTCATGGATAAGAACCAGAGGATTCTCCATAACGCAGTTCATCTTCTCGGTATCGGTTACAAAATATGATGACAGATAACCGCGATCAAACTGCATACCCTCAACAACATCAATGTATGTGTCACGGCCCTTGGCCTCCTCAATGGTAATGACGCCATCCTTTGAAACCTTCTGCATTGCCTCGGCAATGTGCTTACCTATTTCAGCATCGTTGTTGGCTGACACGGTGGCCACCTGCTCAATCTTGTCAAAGTTGTCGCCAACGGTCTTAGACTGCTTTTTAATGTTCTCAACAACAGCTGCAACAGCCTTGTCAATACCACGCTTCAAATCCATAGGATTAGCACCTGCGGTAACATTCTTAAGACCTACGTTCACGATACTCTGAGCCAAAACGGTTGCTGTTGTAGTACCGTCACCAGCATCCTCGCCTGTCTTGGAGGCAACGCTCTTGACCAACTGGGCACCGGTGTTCTTGAAAGAATCAGCCAGTTCAATTTCCTTGGCTACTGTAACACCGTCCTTAGTAATCTGGGGCGCACCGAACTTCTTTTCTATAATAACATTGCGGCCTTTAGGTCCAAGTGTAACCTTTACCGCATTTGCCAACTCATCCACACCCTGACGCATAAGGTCGCGGGCATCGGTATTGAAACGTATCTCTTTTGCTGCCATAATTGTATCTCCTTATTATTATTTTTCAACCACAGCCAGGACATCGCTCTGGCGCATTATCAGATATTTCTCTCCCTCAACTTCGAGCTCTGTACCGGAATATTTTCCGTAAAGCACCTGGTCACCTTTCTTGAGAATCATCGTCTCATCTTTGGTGCCGTTTCCTACTGCAATAACTTCACCCTTGAGTGGTTTTTCCTTTGCTGTATCGGGGATGATGATTCCACCGATGGTCTTCTCCTCGGCTGCTGCCGGAAGTATCAGAACTCTGTCTGCTAACGGTTTAATGTTCATAATTCTATTTTTTGAGTTATCAGAATCATTAATTAAGCCCTTATCGGGCATTACAAACAGAGCATAAAATATGCCAAACTGCACTTCAAAGGCAAACTGTCATTTTACTCTGACAGTTTGACATTTCTGGCATATTCATCTGACATGTTCCGAAAGGAATTCCCTTAGTGCCGACGGGTCAAGATCACTCTGAAATGAAGAGTTATGAAAAGCTGTAATCTTTCCTGTCTCTTCAGATACGACCACAGATACAGCATTTGTTCTCTCAGTGATTCCCATCGCGGCACGGTGACGGAGCCCGAAACTCTTTGGAAGTGTTTCCGAAGAAGAGACAGGCAGTATACAAGCGGCAGAATCTATACGTTCACCGATGATGATCATAGCACCGTCATGGAGAGGACTGTTCTTAAAGAAAATATTTTCTATTAACAGTTGGTTCATATCCGCATTAACCCTTTCTCCGGTTTTTCTGATATCTCTAAACTCATCATTACTGCCGATAACTATCAGAGCACCTTCTTTCCTGCGTCCCATTTCCTCACATGCATTGATAAGTGGTGTCCACTTTGATGAATCATCCTTATGTTTACGTCGGGTAAGCCACTCGAACAACCTTCGGGTACTCCTGGTTGTTCCCAATTCACGGAAGAACTGGCGTATGTCATCAGCAAAAAGAATAATTATAGCCAAGACACCCACATCGACCAGCTTGTCCAATATGGCACCCAACAACTGCATTTTCAACACTTGAGACACTACCATCCAGACAAATGTGAATACTAAGATACCAATGAACATGTTCAGAGAACCTGTCCTCTTCATTATTTTGTAAAAATAGAAAAGGAGCAGTGCTACACATAAAATGTCAATGAGGTCTTTAATCCCGAAACTTACCAGATAATCACTCATGTTTAATTGAGAATTGAAATGAAACCCAGAAACACATATTTACCTGTTGTTATTTAGTGTTTGTATTATCATAATTGCCTGAGCTGCCTCCATTACATCATGTACACGCAGCCAATCAGCTCCCTCCATGAGTGACAGAGTATTCAGAGAAACAGTTGCAGGTAAAGCTTCATCGGGGGTAATACCCAAAAGCTTCCATGCCATTGATTTGCGGGAAAGCCCGACCAATATAGGCAGCCCGAACTCCTTCAGTTGACTTTGGTGAGCAAGTACAGTATAGTTCTGTACTAAAGTTTTTCCAAACCCGTAACCCGGATCCAGGATAACCTTCTTTTTCACATCAACACCGGCCATGTCCATCTTCTGCAGACTGTCTGCAAAAAAAGATTTCATCTCCTCTATAGGATCCCTTATGATATCTTCAGCCCAAGTAAGGACATACTGAGCACAGGATGAAGCCACGACATCGTACATTTCACGGCAACCGCCGTAAACGTCATTTATAATGTCTGCCCTCCACTCCCTAATGCACCACTCAGCGATACGCGGACGATAAGTGTCAACTGAAACTATTACATCAGGAAAAAATTCCCTAATGGTAGCCAGTCCCCACTCCAAACGTTTCATTTCCTCCTGTTCCGAAGGTTGGAGACTGCCTGGGCGGGTTGAACAGCCACCTATGTCTATGGCATCCGCACCTTGGGAAATCATTTGCCGGACACGTTCCTTAAGAACGGTCTTGTCCTTCACACGTGACCCGCTCCAAAAAGAGTCAGGAGTCACGTTGATGATTCCCATTATACGTGCCATATCACTTTTTCTCAGCGTCCAGGAATGCCTGAACCTGCTCTGCTATTTTGGTCATACCAGCAGCAGTAGGGTGATTCATACGTTTTTCAATGCCGTCAACTGCAATAACCGGAACACCGTAATGCTTGCAGATTTCCCTCATTGATTCGCCAAGATTATCTGACATTCCGTCATTCAGGATGGAGTATATCTTCATCTTAGGATACAGTTTCTGCAAATTGGCAAGTAAATAAGCCATTGCCGGGCGATATGCATATAGATCCTCTTTGGTCCAATCGGAATATTTGTATTCACCGAACGGCTCATGCGTCCAGTCGTCATTTGTTCCACCGAATATGAACAGGATGTCAGGAGCACCAATGCAATTCAAACGGGTAACAAAAGCCCGATCCGAATAGTCGTCATGATTATACCCACGGCAACATACGGTACTGCCGGACCATGAATCATTCTTTTCAAGAACCCATCCGTTTTTTTCGATTACCTGAGCCCACCACTGATGATTCTGTTCGGTTACTCCACAGAACTGATTGGGATAAAATGTGTCATAATACCTGGGCATGGAACCTGTAAATGTTGAATACGAGTCACCCATAATGGAGACCTTTAACTGTGCGGATATCATGCCGCACACCATTACACTTGCAAAAAGAACAGCTAACTTTTTCATAATTATATTTTTAATAATATTGTTGTTTGTCCAATCGACACTTTAGAAACGGATCCATCTGTGTCATCCCTGTTTTATCCTTATAGCTTTCCAAATCATAGAAACATAAAAGGAGCTTTTCCTAACGTGCTGAGTCCAATACTATTGGAACCTTTGATAAGAATAGTCCGGCCACTAACAGATTCTGAAATCAAGGCTCTTTTTACAGCCTCCACATCCGGAAACAATCTGAATCCGGAATCTTCAGCAGCTTTTGTGAACTCACTGCCCACAAGCCAGACCTGAGCAAATCCTCTCTCCTTGAGTAAATCCACGATATGTTTATGTTCAATCTGAGAAATATCGCCAAGTTCACGCATATCCCCCAAAATGACCATCTTGTCCTGAGCCTTTATCTTACAGAAATTATCTATCGCCGCCATCATACTGGTGGGATTTGCATTATATGCATCAACCACAAGATGATTACGTCCAGTCTCTACATACTGTGAGCGGCTGTTCTGCGGCACATATCCGGCCACAGCCAGCGACGCATTATCTTCCGGCACGCCAAAATGCAGTCCTACTGTAATGGCTGCCAAAGCATTGTCCAAATTATAGGCCCCTATGAGGTTTGTCTGGACAATATGCCACTCCCCGTTTCCCCTACGCCAGCGGAATTTCACAAAAGGATTGCACTCTATCGCCTCGCCCTCAATGGATAGCCTTTCCTGACCTGGTTTACCATACTCGATAAGCGGCAGACCACAACACATTTGCTGTAAATGCTCATCGTCGCGGTTTACAAACGCTATGCCATTATGTTCATGCAACCAATCGTATAGTTCACCTTTAGTTCGCTTGACACCATCAAATGAACCGAATCCAAGAAGATGAGCCTTACCAACATTTGTTATCAATCCATAATCAGGCTGACATATCTCCACCAGCTCCTTTATATCACCAGGATGGCTTGCACCCATCTCCACTATTGCATACTGATGTTCAGACTTAAGACTTAGAACGGTAAGAGGAACACCTATGGAGTTATTCAGATTACCTTGTGTACACATTACATTATAGGTAGTGCTCATCACAGCATTGGTCAGTTCTTTCGTTGTAGTCTTGCCGTTTGTACCTGTAATACCTATGATTGGTGTTCCCAACCTTCTGCGATGGAATAAAGCTATTTCCTGCAAAGCAACAAGAACATTATCAACAAGTATCATACGGCTGTCTGCAGCATTGTAAAGTCTGGCGTTGTCCATAACGGCATAAGGGCAGCCTTGCTCCAAAGCGCATTGTACAAAATCATTGCCGTCAAACCGTTCTCCCTTAAGCGCAAAAAACATAAGGCCAGGGCTGCAACTGCGGCTGTCAGTAGTCACACCTCTGCACTCAAGGAATCTGCTGTAAATCTCCTCAATTCTCATAGTACCGCAAAAATATAAAAAAAAGGAATAGCATAGCTCCTATCGCCCGTACGAGAAACAGGTNNACCTGTTTCTCGTACGGGCGATAGGACTTGAACCTACACATCGTAAGATACCAGATCCTAAGTCTGGCGCGTCTGCCAATTCCGCCACGCCCGCTTCCAAAGCGCGTTCCATATCAGGAACGCGCTGCAAAAGTAGTTTATTTAGTCGTAACCGCCAAACATCACTTGATTTCTATTAAATCCTCCATTCTAAGCATGAAAGATGCTTTCCTTAACTCACGCATCCGGTATAAAGCCGGAAACATTTTAATAAGAGAAGCCGGTGATTCTGCACTGGTAGTCAGATTCTCATCCGGATCATCCAACCCGTTTCCCGAAAGAATCTGCAACAATGTTACATCCTTTGCCATCGGATACTCGCTGATACGGAATTCACCCTTTTCCCATCCCATTTTAGCGGCAGTATAATCTATGGCATCCTGGAGACCGCCCTCACAATCCACCAGTCCGATTCTCAAAGCATCGGTTCCGGACCATACACGACCCTGGCCTATCGCATCAACACTGTCTTTGGAAATTCCCCTGCCGTTCGATACCAGCCCTGTAAAGTCATCATATATTTTTTCAATCTGTTTCTGCATATACTCCATTTCCGATTCATTCAACATACGCATTCCACTCATCATGTCACTATGTGAAGAAGTGCCCAAAGTCTCAATGTTGACCTTCAGGTTTTTGCGGATGGCATCCCCTACACTTGGGACCAGACCGAATACGCCTATAGAGCCCGTAATCGTGTTGTTATCTGAGAAAATATAGTCTGATTCTGCCGATATCCAGTACCCGCCCGATGCAGCATAATCACCGAAACTTACTATAACAGGCTTCTCGGCACGGAGCAGCTGTATCTCATGCCTGATAGCCTCTGCAGCTTGTGCACTGCCACCCGGGGAGTTAACACGGAACACAACAGCCTTAATCTTCTTGTCTTCACGTACCTTCTTGAGTGTAGCAGCCATCTTGGAACCCACTATATCGGAATTGGAACCGCTGTTCACAATCTCGCCATCTGCAAAGACCACTGCAATCCTGTTCTTGCGGCTGCCTTTCTTTACCTTCGATGCATATTTGTTAATCTTCACGAAGCTCACATCGCTGATTTTCTTCACACCATTCTGCTCACAAAGATAGTTATCAACCTCATCCTTGTACCAAGTCTCGTCTATCAGCCCTCTATCCTTGAAATCATCGGCAGTACAAAGGTCCAGATTCTCCACCCAGTTTTTAAACTGTTCCCGGGTGAATCCTCGAGACTGTGCTATCTGGCTTGACATTGTATTCCAGATAGAGTTGATCAACTCCTCATTTTGAAGGCGGTTTTCAGGACTTGAACTGCTTCGGGTGTACATTTCACCTGCGGACTTGTATTTTCCATGACGTATCAACTGAACATCAACACCCAGTGCATCAAACAAGTCCTTCAGAAATATCATTTGGCTGCCTACACCTGTAAGCATACTCTCCGATGCAGGGTCAAGTATAATCTTGTCGGCCACAGATGCCATATAATAGGAGCCGTTGTCCAGATTTTCGCAATATGCTACAATCTGTTTGCCTGATTTCTTAAAACGTTCAAGAGCTGTGCGTATTTCCTCCAGTTGCGCAATTCCGGCAGAAATATTATCAGGAGTCATATAAATCATGGATATGTTCTTATCCTCTGCAGCCGCATCAATGGCCTTGACGTAACTTAAAAGAGTGACCGATCCGGGGGTACCCTGCACTAATGACATCAAATCAAAAGTAGAACCACCTGCCATTCTTTCCACAATGGGATTCTTGAAATCAATCTTCAGTACTTTCCCTTTCCTGGCAAAGCCATAAACCGGCACCATCAGCATCGCAACCATGAATGCCACACATAAGTAATTCTTTTTTTTCATTATTATTAAGATTTTAGGGATTTAATATCATGTCGTTTATCCATTTCCTGGCAGTTTCAATCAGTGAATCAACGCCTTTGGCACGATCGCTTTCCGAAAGGCTTACACTGTAGTCAGGATCTATACCGCTCTCTATATCATTCATGTCGGCATCAAACATCGGGGCTGAAGAAAATCTTACAGACCAACCGTTAGGGAGTTCAGAGGAGAATGGCAGACCGCCTCCTCCGCCTGTCCTGTCACCAAACAATGCTGTTCCCGGAAGGGCCTTCATCTTAACGGCAAAATCATTTGCACTGCTGAAACATTCTCTGTTTACAAGTACTGCCACAGGCTTTTGCCATCTAAGACGATCCTTTGCCGGTTTTACAAAAACGGGTTCAGGTTTGGAAAAATCATTCCTGCCAGGCCCCTTTTTATATTTAACATACCCGCAGAGAATCTTTTCCTCAGTAAATCTGGAAGCCACCTTTTCAGCTTCCGTCAGAATACCCCCTCCATTCCCGCGAATATCAATAATCATGCCGTTACATATTGAGAACCAGTTCAGAATAGCATCGAGTTTGGAGTCTGGAATGCTACCGGAAAATGATTCTATCACCAAATATCCTATGTTGTCGGACAATATAGTATAAAAACATCCGGATGCCGCAATATTGTAGTCATCACCCAAATACCTTTCCCGGATTTCGGGCGACAGGTTGGAAGGATAATCCGTTTTCCATGTCCAGTTTCGTCCCACATCGTACTTGCCGTATAGATTGACATGTCCGTCTTTCAACTCACCGAGCATATTACTCAGCACCTCGAAAAGTGAAAGATCACTCATTCTGTCATCAATAAGTGTCTTGTATCTGTCATGGACCTCATCCCAATCAACACCGTAATCACGCTGTTTTAATTCAAAGAAACAATAGTGTGTGTCCATGATGTTCCAGAGAGCCTCAAAATTACCTTGCGGAGTGTTGGGATAACTGTCCTTTATAGCCTCCAACTGTTGACATGAACAGAAAGGAAAGCATAGTAACGCCGCAACAGCAATCATATTTTTGATTATCGTCTTTCTCATCTTCCGTTGTATTTATGTTCAAAACGGTGTACATAACCAAGGCCGAACAGACAGTGACTGATAACCGTAGCGTTTCCTCCAAGATTATGAACCGTACAATCCATTGACATTGACAATGACAGTTGGTTCTTCCCTACGGGGAAAAAAAACGCCACATCGTTGTATAGGCATGTTACATTGAAAGGACTCATAAAATGAATAGTCTTACCGTAAAGCCTTTCTTCAAATAGCAGATAATAGGGAAGATTATATTCAGGAACAAAAAAGATGCCGGTTAAGGGCATATTGAATGAAGCGTCAAGCGCAATGGGCAGACGACCCACCTTGAACCTGAACAAATTGTCAAATTCCAAACCGGCTGCAAGCATTCCGTGCACATTGGCCGGGTTGTTGGAGTTTCTCAAATTGTAAAACGCATCAATACTGCCACACACTGAAGGCCCAGCCAGTAGGTCATAATTCCTGTAGTGCAGCAAAGGAGCTTCCCATACATGAACAATACTTCCTGCCATCTCCAACTGGACACCATTGCCTGCTCTATTTTTCATATCACAGAACAATAAAGAAGAACGGTTTTTGGAATAACAGAACATTTTTTTTTCATTACGGCTGCTCATCCTGTCAAGTTTAAAACCTATTGAAAAGCCGTTGTATTCATTAGGAGAAAGATACTCATCGGTGGCCGATCCCATACCCGCCCTGACCGAAAAATCTTCCACCACCTCTTTTTCTGACGGGAGGATTCCGACCATGGTCGCATTCTGGGCATTCACAACTGTTGCAAACAGAACAATCAGAAATATGGATGCCAACCTTGGTAAGACTTCAAAAAAGTGAGAGTTGTCCGTCTTCCGTTCTATCATTGTCTTCATTGGATTCAGATTCATTGTTTATTTCTGTACCATCTGAATCAGATGCCATAAGAGAGTCTTTTCCTGACTCCGGGAAGCGCAAAGGTTCCAATTCCTCAACCGTATCAATCTTACACGAAGTCACTCTGCGACCTTTTGCTTTCAAGCCCTTTACCCCGACAAACTGCTCGGCATCTATCTCCAACGGCTCCCGGAAAGAGTCGTCCCCCCCCATTGTGACAAGAATCCGAGGAAAGTATGTATCAGTAAGCAGCAAAAGCCTGCTGTCCTTATCATCACCCAGGAAATTCAGTCTTTTGGAAGAAGGATCAAGAACAAACCTTTTCATATAGAGGTATCCCTTCTGCGAGGCGTCAAGTAACAATGCTGTCCAGACTTTTCCGCGTTCATATTTCTCGATTCTCATTATTCCGCCGTCAAAATGACAGTTCGAATCAGGTTCTGTAGTGTAATACTCTCCATTATTAATGATGACAAGGAGCAAATCACTATTATCAAACTCACCTATGAATTCCCCATGGCCGTCGAAATCCAATCGCATGATATCCTTGTCATACCAGACCTTGCGTCCACCTAAAGTCGATGTACCATGTGTCTTTAGTCCTATTTTCTGAACCTCGTTCCTGGTAAGCAGATTTCCCATTGACTGACGACCCTTTATATTAATCTCCCTGAAATCCTTATCGAACACTTGCTTACGTAGTTTCGGATTTGGTTTCAGAGTCACTTTTACAACCTCTGCCTCTCCATTCTGGTTAGCCGAGAAATAAAGTATCTTTGATCCTGACTTTCCCTGAGTCAGGTCATACTCCTTATCACGTGTAAGACCTGTTGCCGCGAATCTTTTTACAAAACAGGCTCCCTTCTTGCCATCCCTGTAGGCAACGTTATAAATAGTGCGTTTATCGTTCTTTTTGAATACATTGACATAAAGGACATTCTGCCCGACAAAAAGTTTATCGGCCACCTTGACCACCTTGTAGCGACCATCCTTGTAAAACAGGATGATATCGTCTATTTCCGAACAGTTGCATACGTACTCATCTTTCTTAAGTTCCGTTCCTATGAAACCGTCGGCTCGATTAATAAAGAGTTTAAGATTAGCCTCTATAACCTTTGTTGCCACAATAGTATCAAAATTCTTGATCTCTGTCCTGCGGGGATAAGGTGTGCCGTACTTGTCTTTAAGCATCCTGAACCATTTTATGGTAACGCCCACCATATTGGAAAGGTCCTTATTGATTCTTGCTATCTCGGCCCTCATCCTGGCCATATTCTCCTCCGCCTTTTCCTTGTTGAACTTAAGGATACGTGCCATCTTAATATCCATCAGACGAAGGATGTCTTCCTTGGTAACCTCACGTATCATCTTAGGATAATATGGAGTCAGACGATCGTCAATATGTTCGCAGGCGGCATCCATATTCTCAGCCTGCTCGAATTCCTTGTCCTTATATATGCGTTCTTCAATGAAAATCTCTTCAAGAGACGCGAAATGCAGCTCTTCCATCAGTTCATTCTTCGCTATCTCAAGTTCCCGACGCAACAAATCCTTAGTATTGTCTACCGATTTTCTGAGCACGTCACTTACCGTCAGGAAATGGGGTTTGTTGTCATCAATGACACAACAATTAGGCGAAATGCTCACCTCGCAGTTAGTGAATGCATACAAAGCATCTATCGTCTTATCCGATGACACCCCGGGTGCAAGCAATACCCGTATCTCCACATTGTCCGCTGTGAGATTCTCAACCTTCCGGATCTTAATTTTCCCCTTCTCACCGGCTTTTACAATTGACTCACACAATGTCATGACATTCTCCCCAAACGGTATCTCGTTAATCACGAGTGTCTTATTATCCGCCTCTTTGGTTATACGGGCACGGACCTTGACCACACCTCCCCTCTCACCATCATTATACCGGGAAACGTCTATCATTCCACCTGTCTGAAAATCGGGATAAAGATGGAACTCAGCTCCGTTCAGGTATGAAACGGCAGCATCGCATAGCTCGTTGAAATTATGAGGCAATATCTTACATGAGAGTCCCACTGCTATTCCCTCAGCTCCCTGTGCAAGGAGCAAAGGAAATTTTACAGGAAGCGTGACAGGCTCTTTGTTACGACCGTCATACGAAGCTTTCCAATCAGTTGTCTTGGGATTGAAAAGAGCTTCAAGGGCAAACTTGGACAAACGGGCTTCAATATATCGGGGGGCAGCCGCTTTGTGACCGGTCAGAATATTCCCCCAGTTTCCCTGACACTCTATAAGCAGGTCTTTCTGCCCCATCTGAACAAGTGCGTCACCGATTGAAGCATCACCATGTGGATGAAACTGCATTGTGTGGCCTACAATATTGGCCACCTTATTGAAACGCCCGTCATCAAGACGTTTCATAGAATGAAGGATACGTCTTTGTACAGGCTTGAGTCCATCGACGAAATGAGGTACCGCACGTTCCAGAATAACATATGAGGCATAATCCAAAAACCATCCCTGATACATACCTGACAACTGATGGCGTATCATTCCATTGTCGTCAGTCACGGGATGATATGACGAATGCCCCACGTCCTGTCCTCCATCCTCTGCCGTTTCTGCCATCTCGCGAAGCTCCTCATCTGTAGTCTCTGTCTCGTCTCTCATTTTCCATATCAAATTATCAGACGCGAAATTACAGCTTTTTTAATGAAAAACCCATCCTGAAAGACTCAACTTGCTTTTTTCCTGCCATTGACTTTTCAACAACTTCACATGATCCTTTTTTGTGAGTCTCCAATTACCCTTTTTTAAGACTCTTCTCCATAATCATATTAAATAAAAGAGTACCTTTGCGGAAATTTTCGCACAATAGCAAATTATGGCACAAGAAGACGTTTTCAAAAAGATTGTTGCGCACTGCAAAGAATACGGTTTTGTATTTCCGTCAAGTGAGATTTATGACGGACTCGGAGCTGTCTACGACTATGGGCAATTGGGAGTCGAGATGAAAAACAACATCAAGAATTACTGGTGGCAGAGTATGGTCCTGCTGCATGATAACATTGTGGGTATAGACTCTGCAATATTTATGCATCCCACCATTTGGAAGGCATCTGGCCACGTTGATGCATTTAACGACCCCCTGATTGACAATCGCGACTCCAAAAAACGTTATCGTGCCGATGTCCTTATTGAGGACCAGATTGCCAAGTATGACGAGAAGATAGAGAAAGAAGTCGCTAAGGCCCGAAAGCGTTTCGGTGATTCTTTTGATGAGGCTAAATACCGCGCCACAAGTGCCAATGTACTGGAACACATAGCCAAGCGTGACGCCCTGCACGATCGCTACAAAAAGGCTATGAACGACGGAAATCTGGATGAGCTTAAGCAGATTATTCTGGATGAGGGTATCGTTTGCCCGATAAGCGGTACACGCAACTGGACTGATGTCCGGCAGTTTAACCTGATGTTCCAGACCGAAATGGGTTCCACAGCCGATGGTGCGATGAAAATATATCTGCGTCCTGAAACTGCACAGGGAATATTTGTAAACTATCTGAACGTTCAGAAAACCGGCCGTATGAAGATTCCATTCGGAATTGCCCAGATAGGCAAGGCCTTCCGTAATGAGATTGTAGCCCGTCAGTTCATTTTCCGGATGCGCGAGTTCGAGCAGATGGAGATNNAAGCCCGGCACTGAGCTTGACTGGTTTGCAAAGTGGAAGGAGACCCGTATGAAATGGCACCAAGCCCTGGGATTTGGAGCTGACCACTACCGTTTCCATGATCATGACAAGCTGGCCCACTACGCCAACGCAGCTACCGACATCGAATTCCTCATGCCATTCGGCTTTAAAGAGGTTGAGGGTATACATAGCCGCACCAACTTTGACCTGTCACAGCATGAGAAATACAGCGGCAAGAGCATAAAATACTTTGATCCCGAAACCAACGAGAGCTACACCCCGTTTGTAATTGAGACCTCCATTGGCGTTGACCGTATGTTCCTGAGCGTTATGTGCGCTTCTTATGAGGAGCAGGCTCTTGAGAACGGTGAGACTCGCGTGGTGCTGCATCTGCCCGCACCTCTGGCACCAGTAAAACTGGCCATTCTGCCTCTGGTGAAGAAAGACGGATTACCCGAACTGGCGCGTTCTATCCAGAACGACCTCAAGTTCCACTTCAATTGTCAGTATGACGAAAAGGATTCCATCGGCAAGCGTTACCGCCGTCAGGATGCCATAGGCACCCCGTTCTGTGTAACCGTGGATCATCAGTCACTTGAGGACAAGACAGTAACCCTGCGCAACCGCGACACCATGGAGCAACAGCGCGTTAATATTGCAGACCTCTGCAATATCCTTTCCGACACCGTTTCTATAACAAGCGTGCTCAAAACACTTTAATCATGAGAAATATCCCGGGAATCTGCCTGACACTCATCCTGATATCCGCATGTTTCAGTTCATGCAAGGAGTCGGAAGAGTTTGACGACCATCACAATTGGAAAGAGCGCAATATTGCATACATAAATGATCTGGCTGCAAAATGTGACAACAATCTCACAGAAACTAATGCAAACCTCAACAGCATATTCAGGATTGCTTCATATCGACTTGACCCTAAAGCAGAAAAAGAGGTCACGGACTTCATTTATTGTCAAATTATCTCCAAGGGTGACGGGAAAGAATCCCCGCTATATACAGACAGTATAAGAATAAACTATCGTCTCCGGCTCATCCCTACGGACAATTATCCCAACGGTCAGGTATTGGACCAGTCCTATACCACCCCGGACCTTGAGCCGGAATTCAACATACCTTCATCATTCGTCACTTCAGGACTTGTTGATGGTGTTGTAACTGCTCTCCAACATATGCACACAGGTGATCGTTGGAGAATATGCATACCGTACACTCTCGGTTACGGTGATTCTGACGTAAACAAGGTTCCCGGATATTCTACACTTATATTCGACATAAACCTTGTTGAATTCGCAAGAACCGGAAAAAAGTTATCTCCCAAGTAAAGCAACAGCTATAATATGTCCCGGAACATATAACATACCAAAACAATTAATTATTATCATGGCAAAAATCCAAGGTGCTATTACAGTTGACCGTGAACGCTGCAAAGGCTGCGAGTTGTGTGTTTATACATGCGAAAAAGGGGTTATAGGCATGTCAACAACAGTGAACAGCAAAGGATATCACTATGCTTGCATGGTGAATCCGGAATCTTGTATTGGCTGCACCAACTGTGGCATTATCTGCCCTGACGGAGTGATATCGGTCTATAGGGTAAAAGTAGAGGAGTAATTATGGAAGAAAGAGAAATGAGACTAATGAAAGGCAATGAGGCCATTGCCGAGGCTGCAATACGCGCCGGTGCCGATGCCTTTTACGGATATCCCATCACCCCGCAGACTGAGGTAATGGAGTATCTCATGGAGACCGATGCCACTGCCCGCACGGGTATGGCTGTACTCCAAGCCGAGAGTGAAGTATCCGCCATCAACATGGTCTATGGCGGCGCATCTACAGGACACAGGGTGATGACCTCTTCATCAAGCCCCGGTATCAGCCTTATGAGTGAAGGCATTTCATTCATTGCAGGCGCCGAGCTCCCCTGCCTTCTTATCAACGTATCACGCGGAGGTCCCGGACTAGGAACCATCCAGCCCAGCCAGGCTGACTATTTCCAGACAGTAAAGGGCGGCGGTCACGGTGACTACAAGCTGCTCACACTTGCCCCCTCATCAGTTCAGGAACTGGCCGATTTCATATCGCTCGGTTTTGACCTTGCCTTCAAATACCGCAACCCCACAATGATCCTTGCCGACGGTGCTCTTGGACAGATGATGGAGAAAATCTATCTGCCTGAACCCCGTCCCCGCATGACCGAATATCCAGACTGGGCCACGAACGGTACACCCGAAGGTAAGGAGCGCCGTTTCATCACTTCCCTGAACCTGCTGCCGCAGGAGCATGAGCTGGTGAACATCCGTCTGCAGAAGAAATACCGCGAGATGGAAAAGAATGAGGTGCGTTATGAGATGATCCAGTGTGATGACGCCGAATACGTAATAGTAGCATTCGGAATCATTGCCCGTATAGCACAGAAGAGCATTGAGTTGGCACGCGCCAAAGGTCATAAGATTGGTCTTTTCCGCCCTATTACTCTCTATCCTTTCCCATACGGTCAGATTCGTGAATTGTCCGATAACAGCCGCATCAAGGGTTTCATGTCAGTAGAGCTCAGTGCCGGTCAGATGATTGAAGATATCCGTCTGGCTGTTGAGGGACGCAAACCCGTCGGCTTCTTTGGTCGTCTGGGCGGTATGGTTCCCACCCCCGAAGAGATTGAGAACGCTCTCTATGATTACTTTAATATCAAATAAGCACGGCGATGGAAACAAAAGATATAATCAAACCTGAAAATCTGGTCTATCAGAAAAGCCGCCTGATGGCTGAAAAGCAATTCAACTTCTGCCCAGGCTGCGGCCACGGTGTTGTTGTACGCACCATTGCCGAGGTTATTGAGGAGATGGGCATAGAGCATGACGTAATAGGTATATCGCCTGTAGGCTGCTCCGTATTCCTTTATGATTTCTATAAGTTCGATGTGGTTGAGGCCGCTCACGGACGTGCCTGCGCCGTTGCCACCGGAATCAAACGTGTCCAGCCCGATAAGTTCGTGTTCACCTACCAGGGTGACGGTGACCTGGCTGCCATAGGTACCGGCGAGACTATGCATGCCTGCAACCGCGGTGAGAACATAGTGATAGTATTCATCAACAACGGTATCTACGGAATGACCGGCGGTCAGATGGCCCCCACCACTCTGGAGGGGATGAAAACCACCACCTGCCCCCGCGGACGTGACGTCAAGACCATGGGTTACCCGCTTAACATCACCCCTCTGCTGGCTCAGCTGGACGGTGTATGCTATGTGACACGTCATTCAGTACACACTCCCGGCAATGTACGCAAGCTTAAAAAGGCTCTGCGCCAGGCCTTTGAGAACCAGCGTGACAAGAAAGGCACTTCAATAGTTGAGGTTGTATCCAACTGTAATTCCGGTTGGGGACTCTCACCCAAGGCCGCCAATGACTGGATGGTAGAGAACATGTTCAAGAAATATCCTCTGGGCGACATGAAAGTTGACGGCAAGCTTGTCATGGACATGAACGCACCCAGATAAATTAAGGAACAATATCATGACAGAAGAGATAATCATAGCCGGATTCGGAGGACAGGGAGTCCTCTCAATGGGCAAGATAATAGCTTATTCAGGCCTGATGCAAGGCTTGGAAGTATCATGGATGCCGTCATACGGTCCAGAAATCCGCGGCGGCACAGCAAACGTTACGGTTATCCTTAGCGACAGCCGCATAAGTTCACCTATCCTGCAGAAGTTCAGCACTGCAATCATACTGAACCAACAGTCGATGGACAAGTTCGAGCCTATGGTAAAACCAGGTGGAGTACTCATCTACACCCCCAGCACCATCACCCGCAAGCCCACTCGTACTGACATAACCATCTACCCCATCAAGGCCATCGAGGAGGCAGCCAAGATCAATGCCACCAAAGTAGCCAATATGTTCCTGCTCGGAGCATTCATGAAGATCCGCCCCATCCTGGATGTGGAGTTCGTTATGGAGGGTATCAAGCACTCCGTATCGGAGCGCAACTGGAAATATCTCCCACTCAACGAAAAAGCCATTAAAGCTGGAATGGAACTTGTCAAGTGATAATCAGGATGAGATTCTTAAGGTTAACATTTGTTCTGACGGCACTGCTATTATCAGGAAACACCATTGCCGAAACTATCTATTCCAAGTGGAAAACTGATTTCATGAATTACTTCAGTAATATTGAAATCAGTCCGGATCTCAACATATCAGTTGAAACAGGTTCCACAGGTGTTGGTTTTGGAGCGGAATCACGTCTGAACAAAAAGTTAAGATTCCGTACCGGATTCAACTGGGTTCCCCGTTTCCAACTCCCCCTGCATTTCTCGATTCAAGTTGGCGAGGATGGCGATCAGGGATATGATGCTGAAGGCAATTCCCGTTTTGACCGCATGGCCGCTTATCTTGAGGAAATGACCGGATTCAAGATTGACCAGAATGTGGATATGATTGCAGAGCCTTCCTTCCACAATTTCAAGATGCTTGTAGATGTCTTCCCTTTCCAGAACGACCATTGGTATTTTACCACAGGTTTCTACGCTGGAAAATCAGTCATAGGAAAAGCCTACAACAGGACCGAAGAGATGACAACACTCATCTCCGTGTCCATTTACAACAACATATACGAGAAAGTATATGACATTGAGTACAACGACGAAAGTGAGTTGAATGGTGTTTTCATGGGACTGGAATTACCTCCATATGTGAATGAGAAGATTCTTGATTCAGGACGCATGGGAATGCATGTAGGTGATTACAAAGACGGAACGTTCTATATGATGGAGCCTGATGCCAATAATATGGTAAAAGCCCGAATGAAAGTTAATTCATTTCGTCCATATCTTGGGGCAGGATATGATGGCCTATTGGATCCACGTAATGAGCGTATTCATTTCAACGCTTACTGCGGAATGATGTTCTGGGGGGGTACCCCAAGAGTCTATACTCACGACGGAACTGAAATTGTAAAGGGTCTCGATAACGTAATAGGTCAAGTAGGACGTTATGTTGACTTGGTTAAACCATTCAAAGTCTTTCCAGTAGTCAATTTCAGTATATCTTACCGCCTGTTTTAAAAATAGACAGCATAAAAAAAGATGGAGCAGATTCCAAAATGAACTGCTCCATCTTTTTTACATTTACAGCACTTATTTTTCTACAATGTATTTCCTGTTATTTACGATATATATTCCCTCTGGAAGTAAGTTCAGCTGTGTCTTATCCAAATCACCCACCTTACGTCCGGAAATCATATAAACCGAATACAGCTTTTCCATTCCTGCATCCTTTACCGAAGCCTTTATGCGTTCCTGAAGTATCACTTCATACTCTTCCTCTGTAACTACAGGTAATTCCTCAGGCATATTCTCACCCACAATAAGATAAGACTGATTTGCCTCAAGATATTGTTTGCCATTCTTACTGTCAGCCTTAACGGTAGACAAGACATAACCTAATTTCCCATCTGAAGTAATTCCAAGCACACGCATGGTAGACGGATCAAATTCAGTCCTGGCATCAGAAGATTTGGACCTGTTCGGATTGTTGAAGAAAACGCCATTCAGGAGATTATCCTCCGGCCCAGCATCATATGAATATTTCAAGTCGATCCTGTTGTTGGTAGGATACTTGGACGAACACTCAATAATTACGGGAGTACGGGCAGGAATGACCTCATTATCAAGTTCGCTAATTACAATACAAGCAGTATCGATTTTCGAGATGTACCAAACCTTGACTCCGTCAGAGTAAGGAGAGAAACCGAAATCCGCAAAAAAAGGCTGGAAATATCTGCTACCATACTTTACAGAAGGATTAATACCAAAGTACTCATCGCTGTCAACAGCTATCATGTCAGAAACCCAACGACGATAATCACCTTTACGGTCCATACCCATGGCACCCTGCTCCCTATCTGTCGTTTCATTGTCACAAAGGTATTTACCCTCAGCATACAGTTGATAAGTACCATTGGATTCATGAAGATATACATAATAGTTAATAATTTCATGAACACTGGTACCCTGGCACTGGAGGTCATAATATTTCCCTCCGGATGAAACACCCTTATACTGGAGATATATTATCGATGCCGGATCGGAAATGGTCCTGTCATGGTCCTTCCACAACTGAATGGCACCCATCTCGGCATCCATAGCCTGATAGTTTATCTTTCCTGTATTATCAGTGACATAGACATAACGTCCGGTCTTAAGATTATGTACCCTGTAAAAGCCATCAGCAGGATCATCAGCATTAACGGCCGTCACAGATAAGAGGAAAAAGAATACAAGAAGTAGATGTTTCTTCATAAATAAAAAAATCATGCCTGTTGCCTGACAATACAGGTAACAGGCATGATAAAGATTAATCGTTTAAAATTACTTTCCTATGCAGACGCATACACGGTTCAGCTCATAGTTGCTGCCGCTATAGAAGTTAGCGGTATCACCCTTGGCCTCAGTTGAAATGCGTGAGCTGCTGATTCCATACTGCTCGGTAAGCACCTTTGCAACCTCGGCAGCACGCTTCTCTGACAGAGTCTGGTTAATTGACTTTGTACCTGTATTGCTATCAGCATGACCAGTAATTGAAACCTTAGCATCAGGATTCTGCTTCAGGAAGTCAGCGATGTGACGAACCTTATACTCCTCACTCTTGTTAATGTTGTACTTGTTGATTGTAAAGTAAATCTCCTCATAGAGATAAGGAACCTCCTTCTCAACGGTCTTCTCAATGATTCTCTCAACAGGTGCCTGAGGTGTTGTATTCCTGGCAGCTGCAAGAGCAGCAAGAGCATCAGCAAGAGGATCGGTAGCAGGCCTCTTTGAGTAGGTCTGACCAAAGCAGTACTTTACACCACCAAGAAGGTTGAAATACCAATCTGCGTTGGCAGCCTTCTTTGAGTTGTAATGATCATTCACTATGTTGGCATTGGCTTCAAGACCAAGTGACCAGTTATCATTCAGATGATAGTCATAGTAACCGCCAAAACGGAACAATGCAGAGAAGCCCCTCTCCTTTGTAGTTTCCTCCTTCTTAAAAGGATCACTCCATATAAGAGCCAGCTGAATCTCATTGGGATCAATACGGTCATAACGTGTTCTCAACTCCTTGTTGACATCGTATGCCTCATCGTTGTTGAACGGGATGTTGCCACCAATACCACCGAACACACCGATTGAATACTTACGCTCAGGATTGAAGCCACCCAGGAAATGGGTCATATCAAACATAACGTCAATTGAAGGAGCCACATATGTCCACTTCCAATAAACAGGAGCACCTGCATCACCGAGATCGGCCCACTTACCGGCAATACCAGCCTTACTCTGCCATGCATTAACAGCAAGACGGGTTGATACAACAGGAGTGAATTCATAACCTAATGATAACTGAACGTTAGGTGAAAGCAGTTTCTTCATTTCAACCTCACCAAGTGTGTATTGAGCACCACCCTGGAGCTGTATGAACCAATGCGGGTTGAAATCATATTCATATTTCTGACTACCGGCATTCTGAGCCTTGGTAGGCAAAACAGCGCATACAGACATCAGCAGTATGGCCGAGACAAATTTTGATATTCTTTTCATATTGTTCAATTGTTTTTACAAGGTTACTTAACAGTTACAAAGAACCTGCGAGTTGATATCTTTCCGTGATAATCAAGAGCAGAATAAACAATCTCATAGGTGTAACCGATTATCTGCGGATGGAATGTAACTGTAGATTCGCTACCGTCAAGAACTTTGACGAAACCCTTACTGTTGCTGTTTGTGTTGTTCATAACACTCTTTGCCACATTGTTACCACCCTTTGCACTTATTGTGGGATCATCAGTCTTAAAGACGTTCACCACAGCAATGTACTTCTTGAATGCGGGAGCAAGGATGTCAGCATTGTAAGATGTCAGATAGACGTCAAAGTCACCCACGCCGTCAAACAATGTAGGAATAGCAGCGTTAGAACTCAGTGAATGTATAGCATCGTCAGCACCCTTATATAATAAGGTAATGTCAAACAAGTTATCGATACCGCCCTTCAGCCTGCCAAAGAGAGAGTTGATCCTCTTAACCATACCGTTGGAACCGATCTGATCAACAATACCGTCAACCATATCATCAACTTCGTCCTTAACCTTACCCTCAATCTCAGCAATCAGATTGTTCACCTTTGTCTGGATTTCTGTGATCACACCGTCTATTTCATCGTTGAAATCATCCATTTTACCATTAAGGTCATTGACAAGAGCTGTCATTTCATTACGCACCTTGGAATAATCAATATCACCCTCTATATTATTACCATTAAGATCCTGGAGAGGAGTACCGACACCGTCAGTAAGTACGAAATGAATTGTCGGAGTACCTGCAGGACTGTAACTTACTGCTGTAAAGTTCAGTGTTCCGGTACTGAGAGTAATAGGAGTAATATCCAGATCGATTGAAGAAATATTCAGTGAAGCAAGCAGGTCACCGATAGGATCGCTCGGGATACGTGAGCTGATAGCGCCAAGTGAAGTGTGGAATGAGAGAGGCTTGACAGCTGCCACAGCCAAGTCATAACCTGACTTAACCTTGTGATCACCAAGACTGTCAGTCCATGTCACCTGAATAGCGTTTGCATCAAGCAGGCCGTCCAGAGAATTCAGTACAGACTGTGTTACAGAACTTAATGACTTCTCATTCTTTGCGGTCTTGGCAATAGTCTTGAGGTCTTCAACATCAATGCTGGGCTTGAGGGCATCAACATCCTCAGCGTTGATCTTTACATCAGCCTCATAGAAGCCGTTTTCAGTATCAGCTGCATCAACTGTAGCTCTGGTATATCCAAATGTAAGCTTGTCGGTTGAAGGCCTCAGGTTGCCAAGGACAGCCTTGCTTTCAGTACCGTTGCTGTTCACAAGAGTAAAGGTATATGAATCGTCAAGAGCAACATTGTTGGGATTGACTGTCAAATAGAGCTTGCCGGCGTTATTAGCGGCAGTATCTACAATAACTCCGCTCTCAAAGTTCTGGACGATCTTTGAGAATCTCAAGGTTGATGCCTCATCCTCGGAGAACTGGTCAGCAACATTACCCACGAAGTTTGCGGTAGCAGTGGTTGGGAATTCAATCGCACCACCGAACTCACCATAATAAGCCATGAGAATATTGGACCTGATACCTATCGGAAGTGAGAATGAGCCGAAGGCAGGAGTCTTGACACCCTGAACCAACAGACTGGTAACACGTTTTTCCTCAGCATTCATCAACTTGTCCACATTCTTAATCTTCTCCTCAAGAGTGTCAACTCTATCGGTAAGAGCGGCAATGTCTTCTATGTTCTTGTTAACTTTCTTCTCAAGTTCAGTCAGGAAGTCTCTGATAGGCTGAAGTTTTTCCTCCATCAGGTCCTTAAGTTCCTTCTTGGCATCCTTGATCATCTTCTTATACTCCTTGGTCATAGCCTTCAACACATCACCGAGTGAATCAGCCAGGGCATCTGTATAGCCCTTAGCCTCGGCAAGATTCTCCTTGGCAATTGCAAGGACTGTGTCGATTGTAGCGAAGTTGCCAAGGGTATCCTCAAGAGCGTCAATCCTGATGGAATCCTTTTTGGCAAGAGCCAGTGCATAGTTTGCATTGGTGTAAGCGTCAGAAATCTTATCATCCCAGCCTACTATTGCACCACGGATGCTGTCTGCCAAAGCCCATGCTGAATCAGCAGTAGCCTTCACGTTAGCTGAAGCTGCAGCCACCTTCTGGTTGAACCTGTTGATGAGGGCTGCAAGAGTATCCTTAACATCATCAATACTGTCGTTTGACTGCTCAAGTGCCTCTTCAAGAGTATTATTTGCAGCATCCAAATTGCGGATAGCGGTCCAAAGCAGGTTGGTATCTGCCTTGTGAGCTGCCTCAAGAGCATTGATCTTGGCATTGAGAGCAGTAACAATAGCAAGTGAATCTGCCTTCTCTTTACCCTCAAGGGCTGCAAGCTCGTTCCTCACCTTGATTGAATCAGCCTTATACCTGCTGTCCAATTTATTGATCTTGCCCTGAAGATCATTGTAATTGTTCTTGATTGTGGTCCTGATGGCCTTCAAGCTATCCTTGAAGTCCCTGGTTTCCTTGTCCTGTGAAAGCTCCAGGTCACGCACCATGTCATCTGCATAGTCCTTGCAGGAGCCGACCAGACCTATGCTCACTATTGCACAGGCCAGAATCAGAAAACTGACAAATTTCTTTTTCATTTGTTGTTCAATTAGTTAATATAAAGATTAAAAACACTTTCAGTTTTGGAATGCACTTCATACCTGACTTCCATTTTCATTTTCTTCATAAGAACCAAAACAATATAGAATAGGATAGTACAATCCAGCTCGCAAATTTATCACCTTTTTTAATACGCGCGCACATTTTTTCAAAAAAAAAGCATAAAAAAGTTGTTTTTAGGGCATTTAGCTCAATTTTTTCACAAAAAACAAGATGTTATTTCAAATGTGATATCACATTTTGGCAAAAGAAATTCCAAATGGCAACAAACAGAATGAGGCCACTTTGTCAAGCAGCCTTTCATCCGTTATCATGGTTTGTCACTTTGACGCATCCCTGTCACGAATCTCGACGCGTCTTATCTTGCCGCTTATAGTCTTGGGAAGTTCATCTACGAATTCAATCACTCTAGGGTACTTGTATGGAGCTGACACCTTTTTAACATGATTCTGAATTTCCTTTATCAGGACATCCTTGTCAGGATAGTCACGATACTCCCTGGAAAGGATTATGGTAGCCTTCACTATCTGTCCCCTGACTTCATCCGGAACTCCGGTAACGGCACACTCCACCACAGCAGGATGAGTCATAAGCGCGCTCTCCACCTCAAAGGGGCCTATCCTGTATCCGGAACTCTTGATTACATCATCCGTGCGGCCGACAAACCAGAAATAACCGTCGCTGTCGCGCCATGCCACATCTCCGGTATGATATATCCCATTATTGTGAACAGTCCTGGTCAACTCAGGATCGTGATAATATTCTTCAAAAAGGCCGAGTGGTCTGCGAACATCAGTATGTAAAATTATTTCACCACTCTCACCATCCTCGGCAGAACGCCCGTCATTAGTGAGGAGATCCATATCATAGGCCGGATTAGGAACCCCGAGAGAGCCGGGTTTCGGATTCATCCAAGGGAATGTGCCTATAGTCATCGTTGTCTCAGTCTGCCCGAACCCCTCATGAATGTCAAGTCCGGTATGCTTCTTCCAATACTCAAAGACACTCGGGTTCAGAGGTTCTCCGGCAGTTGTGCAATACTTCAGTGCACTCAGGTCATACTTGGAGAGATCCTCCCGAATAAGATAACGGTAAATGGTGGGGGGCGCACAGAATGACGTAACGCCATATTTTGACATCGCCTCAAGTATGTCTGACGGCGTAAACTTCTCATGGTCGTAAACGAATACCGCTGCACCACATAGCCACTGCCCGTAAAGCTTACCCCAAACAGCCTTACCCCACCCTGTGTCGGCCACAGTCAGGTGAAGACTTCTTTCATTCAGGTTATGCCAGTATTTTGCCGTCACGATATGCCCCAAGGGATATAGGAAATTGTGCGCCACCATCTTGGGATTCCCGGAAGAGCCGGAAGTGAAGTAGAGTAACGATATGTCCCTGTTGGTATTTACCTCAGATGGTCTCACGAATTCAGGAGCCGAGGCAATACCCTCATCCATACTCAGCCATCTGTCATCACTATATGAGCCCGTTGCCACAAGAAACCTTACTGTCGGAGTTTTGGGAAGTGCCTCGTTAACATGTTGAAGCATAACCGGTTCACTTGCGCAAACAATCATTTTGATTTTAGCGGAATTGGCCCTGTAAATGATGTCCTTGGCTGTTAGAAGATGAGTAGCAGGGATAGCCACTGCACCTATCTTGTGAAGGGCTATGATTGAAAACCAAAACTCAATACGACGCTTTAGCATCATCATTACCGTATCCCCTCTGCCTACTCCTAAAGAGAGAAAGAACGAGGCCACACGGTCAGACATACGTTTCATGTCGGAAAAAGTATAACGGTATTCTTCACCCTGGTCATTAGTCCATAACAATGCCAGCTTATCCGGGTCTGAAGCAGCCCATTCATCAACAACATCGTACCCGAAATTAAAATTTTCAGGAACAATTATATTAAAGTTATTTTGGAAATCTTCAAGGGAGTCAAACTCTACCTTTTGTAAGAATTTTTCTAACATCAATCATCAAATTATAATTGCCAGGAACCGCGCTGGTTCACCATTGAGAGCCCTCATCCCGTGAGGCTGTGCAGAATCAAAATAGATACTGTCACCAGGGTTGAGGATCAGTTCCTTGCCAGCTATACTCAAAAGCAATGTCCCCTTCAAGACCAGATTAAATTCCTGGCCTTCATGGGTATTCAGATGCATATCCTTCTCCATCTTAGGATCCACCGTAACTATGAAAGGTGACGCTTTTGCATGTTTGAATCCCATGGCAAGCGCTTGATATTTATAGGCTTTCTGGCGCTCAATCACCGGTCCCTTCCCCTTTCTGACAAGCCAATAACTGCTCATGTTTGGAGCATCGCCGGAGAACAATTCCAGCGGTTCCACACCAAGCACATTAGCCGCATTACATAGAAAATTCATCGGAATGTCTGAATCACCTGACTCGTAACGTTCCAACTCTTCCGGAGTTATACCACAACGTAAAGCCACCTCCTCAATAGTCATTTCCAAGTCCTCACGCAATCCGCGAAGACGCATGGCCATTTGTTTTATCTGTTCATTAATTTCCATATCAGATCACTTCAATTCCCTGTTCCTCACAAAGCTTCAGGCTAAGCTCACGAAGTTTGAATTTCTGTATCTTACCGCTGCCTGTAAGCGGATATTCCTTAACAAAGAACACATACTTCGGTATTTTGTATCGGGCTATCTTCCCGCGGCACCAATCACGAACCTCTTCCTCAGTAAGGTTTGAACCATCATCCAGAATAATGAACGCGCCAACCTCTTCTCCGTACTTTTTGGAGGGAACTCCTGCAACCTGTACGTCGCGTACCCCGGGCAGATGGTAGAGGAACTCCTCTATCTCACGCGGGTAGATGTTCTCACCCCCACGAATAATCATATCCTTGATTCGACCGGTTATCCGATAATTACCATTCTCATCCATGACACCCAAATCACCGGAATGCAGATAACCGTTCTCATCTATCACCTCAGCCGTAGCTTGCGGATTCTTGTAGTAACCTTTCATTACGTTGAATCCCTTGCAGCACATCTCACCCTGAGTACCCACAGGAACTTCCCTGTTAGTTTCCGGATCAAGAACCTTTACATCCACGAACTCATAGTCACGGCCTACAGTGGTATAACGAACCTCATCCGGATCGTCTATTCTGGTCTGGCTCATTCCTGGTGACGACTCAGTAAGGCCATACACACTCGTCACATGCAGATACATCTTCTCTTCAACCTTACGCATGAGTTCAATTGGACAGAGAGAACCCGCCATAATGCCGGTACGCAGACAAGAAAGGTCAAACATATCGAACATGGGATGGTTCAACTCGGCAATAAACATGGTAGGCACTCCATAAAGCGCGGTACAACGCTCTTTATGAACCGACGCCAGAGTCACTAGCGGGTCAAATCTTTCAACGACGACCTCCGTACATCCGTGAGTAAGACAGTTCATAGTTGCAAGGACCACACCAAAGCAGTGAAACAGAGGCACACATACACAGAGTTTGTCCTCCTGCGTGAACTTCATGTGCTCCCCTGTCAGGAAACCGTCATTTGCTATATTGTAGTGGGTAAGCATCACCCCCTTGGGAAATCCGGTAGTACCCGATGTGTATTGCATGTTAACTACATCATGACAGGTAACCGATTTGCGTAAGCGCAGGAACTCTTCATCACCGGTATTCTCACCCAACAGAAGAATCTCCGCAGTATTGTACATACCACGGTATTTCTCCTGACCGATATACACCACATTCTTGAGCATGGGAAAGCGTTTACTGTCCAGATGTCCACGCTGACATTCACGAAGCTCAGGCAACATAGCGTAGGTCATATCCACATAGTTACTCTCCCAAGTGCCGTCTGTCAGACACAAGGTATGCATATCGGAGTCCTTGCACAGGTACTCCAGCTCGTTCTGCTTGTAGTTAGTGTTCACCGTTATGCAAACCGCACCTATCTTTGCACATGCATAAAGGAATGTCAGCCAGTCAGGAACATTCTGTGCCCACAGCCCCACATGTGTACCCTTGGTCACGCCTATTGCTATCAGTCCACGTGCCATATCATCGACCCTCTCATTGAACTGTTTCCAGGTAAAGCGAAGATCACGGTCTGAATAGACTATATATTCGCGGTCAGGAGAGACTTGCGCCCAATGTTCCAGCCAGTCTCCAAGTGTTCTTTCCGATAACTGGTACATACTTATCAAATGGGAGTGTAAACCACAGCAAGGATACGTGCATTATGTCCATTATAACCATGCACGTGATGCTTTACAATTGAGTCATAATATATGCTGTCACCCTTTTCAAGGACATAGGTATTCTTGCCGTAATTAACCTCTACCTGACCATCAAGCACATAGATAAATTCCTCACCCTCGTGGGTAGACAGGTCAAATCTGATATTACGGTCAGGAAGAATGTCTATAACGAACGGCTCCAGATGGCGATTATCCTTACCTTCTGATAAAGAGTGATAAATCATATTCTCATGACCTTCAGAACCATGATTGGAAAAACGTACGCTTTCACGTTCATCCTCATGCCGACTAACCACTGCGCCCACACTCTGTTGGTCATCAAGAAACGTTCCAAGCCGCACTCCCAGCACACGAGCTATTTTGATAAGAGGTGCCAAGCCCGGCAGAGGGCCGTCATTCTCAATCGCCTTCACCTGTTCCAAAGGTAACTGTGCACGCTCGGCCAGCACCTCAACATCCATCATTTTTGACTCTCTCAGGGAACGGATTTTCTTCCCCACAGAAACATTGGTATCCATAATAATTGCATAAAAATACAGGAACAGTGCTTGTTCCAGTGCAAAATTACAAAAAAATGTATTAAGACGTACGAAACAGTCTGAACAATAGCTTTTTTATTATAAAACCATTTTTAAATAATGTGGTAAACTATTTTTTATTATCTTTGCATGTAATCTTCCGGATGTTCCGGAACTGAAACCTATACTATTTCCATAAGTACGATGAACAACGAAACCATTAACGGTTCAGGCAACTATTCTGCACAAAACATTCAGGTCCTTGAAGGTCTTGAAGCCGTTCGCAAACGCCCTGCAATGTATATCGGTGATATAAGTGAAAAGGGACTTCACCATCTGGTATATGAGGTGGTTGACAACTCTATAGACGAATCAATGGCAGGATTCTGCACTCACATTGAGGTTAGCATAAACAAAGATGGCTCCATAACCGTACAGGATAACGGCCGAGGCATACCGGTCGACATACACCCTAAGGAACACAAATCGGCTCTTGAAGTCGTAATGACAGTACTCCATGCAGGCGGAAAGTTTGACAAGGGATCTTACAAGGTCTCAGGCGGTCTGCACGGTGTAGGTGTATCTTGCGTAAACGCTCTTTCCACCAGGATGGTAACTGAAGTATTCCGTGACGGTAAAGTCTATCGTCAAGAGTATTCCTGCGGAAAACCTGTAACCGGTGTTGAATGTATAGGCTCTACCGATATAAATGGAACCCGACAGACATTCTGGCCGGACAAGACCATTTTCACCACTACCGAATACAAATATGACATACTTGCCGCCAGGCTTCATGAACTCTCTTTTCTTAATGCCGGCCTGAAGATTTCCCTGACAGACTATCGCATCATTGAAGATGGACAACCCAAGAAAGACGTCTATCTGTCACATGAAGGATTGAAAGAGTTTGTAAAATACATTGATGAAAATCGCATACATCTCATACAGGAACCCATCTATCTTAATACGGAGAAGCAGGGAGTACCCATTGAGGTGGCTATTCTTTACAACACTGAATATAAGGAAACTATACGCTCTTTTGTCAACAACATCAACACCATAGAAGGTGGAACTCATCTCGTTGGATTCCGCACGGCATTAACCCGTACTCTCAAGAAATATGCCGATGATAACAAGTTTTTGGAAAAAGCCAAGGTTGAGATAGAGGGTGAAGATTTCCGTGAAGGTCTGTCAGCAGTTATTTCGGTCAAAGTATCTGAACCCCAATTCGAAGGACAGACCAAGACCAAATTGGGAAACAGCGAGGTTGCGGGAGCTGTGCAGCAGGCTGTAGGTGAAGCACTCACTTTTTATCTTGAAGAACATCCCAAAGAGGCTAAGCTTATCGTGGAGAAAGTTATCCTGGCCGCACAGGCACGTGTAGCCGCACGTAAAGCACGCGAAAGTGTGCAACGCAAAAGTCCACTCAGCGGAAGCGGACTTCCAGGCAAGCTTGCAGACTGTTCCGACAAGGACCCTGCCAACTGCGAACTCTTCATTGTGGAGGGTGATTCAGCTGGAGGAAGTGCCAAACAGGGACGTGACCGCCACACCCAGGCAATACTACCTATACGAGGTAAGATATTCAATGTAGAACGTGTAATGTGGCATAAGGCCTTTGATCACGAAGAGGTCAATAACATCATCCAGGCCCTGGGTGTTCGCTTCGGCCTGAACCCAGATGACTCCAAGGCTGCCAATTATGAAAAACTCCGTTATTACAAGGTAATTATAATGACAGATGCCGATGTTGACGGATCTCATATCGACACCTTAATCATGACTCTGTTCTTCCGATATATGCCAGAGTTGATTGAGAATGGTCATTTATATATAGCAACCCCACCGCTATACCTCTGTACAAAAGGAAAAGTAAAGGAATATTGCTACGATGACGTTCAGCGTCAGCGGTTTATTGACCAGTATGGTGGCGGTTTAGAGCAGAACATAACCACGCAGCGCTACAAAGGTCTCGGTGAAATGAACCCGGAACAGCTTTGGGACACCACAATGAATCCCGAAAACCGACTTCTCAAACAAGTACATATACAAGATGCTGCCGAAGCAGACCATATATTCTCCATGCTGATGGGTGAGGATGTCGGTACCCGCAGGGAATTCATTGAGCGCAATGCCACATACGCAAATATCGATGCGTAAAACAATACAGGAAAAAAAAAGTATTCCTTTAGAAGTGCGATATGAAATAAAAAAGGTCCGGATAATAACCTGGACCTATTTTTTTCAAATCACAAAAATAAGCAACACAAAAAGGACCTGGGACTGTCCTCTTTGTACGTTTTATGAAAGTTTTGCGATATGAGCGCAGAGTTTAGACTTAAGATTTGAAGCCTTGTTCTTGTGTATAAGCTTGGTTTTGGCAAGCTTGTCCAGAAGTTTCTGAACCTTCGGATAAGTAGCAAGGGCTTCTTCCTTATCAGTCATAGCACGAAGATTACGTACGGCATTACGCATGGTTTTAGCGTAGTAACGGTTGTGCAGTCTTCTCTTCTCGCTCTTTCTGATAGCTTTTAATGCTGATTTGTGGTTTGCCATTATAATCAATTATTAATTGTTCAACTTGTAGCGCGTATGAGAGTCGAACTCATCTTGCAAGAATGAAAATCTTGAGTACTAGCCGATATACGAACGCGCCATCATTCCTGATTAAATTCAGGACACTGCCTTTAAAGCGGATGCAAAAGTAGTTACAATTTCCCAAACAGCAAAAATAAAACCTAATTTTTTTATAACTTCGCACAGCACAAGCATCAATAACATCAAGATGTGGCAATCCGAAAAAGGAATAGTGACTGGAACCGTGCGACATAATGACGGAACCTGTATCGTGAGAATCTTTACTGAATCACACGGAATGGTACCATTTATATTCTATCTCTCAAAAAAAGGGAAAAAAACATCCCGGAACACTCTCCTGCAACCGCTCACCCAGATTGAATTCCAGACTGACTATATCCCTACGGAGGCACTAATGCACATCAGGGATCCCAAAAACATATTTCCATATAAGGACATCCCCTTTAATCCTATAAAAAGTGCAATATCACTGTTCGTAGGAGAGTTCCTGACCCATTCATTAAGACAAGAGCAGTCAAACATAGGACTATACAACTATATTATCCAATCTATCAGATGGTTGGATGGCGCGAATGAAGAGGATTGCACCAATTTTCACCTCCTATTCGCCCTGAAGTCGGCATCTTTTACAGGCATCTGTCCAAATGTAGATGGATTCACCCCCGGATACTTTCTTGATTTAAGAGAGGGTATCTTCACTCCACTTCCGCCTGAGCATCAGGATTTCGTTGACGCTCAGCTATCATTTAAGATAGCCTCTCTTCTGAAGTGTGATTTAAACAACATGTCCACAGTTCCACTTACAAGAACAGAGAGAATCGCTATCCTTAACCATCTGAATCTCTACTTCAGACTACACATACCCGAATTTACACAATTAAAGTCAATTGAAATACTTCAAATGCTGTTCGGATAACAAGGATTGTCAGACAATCCTCAAAGCTTTAATAGCCGACAGGTCTTCCCTTGTCCTCTGACATGCAGGCGAGGACTCAATTGCATCAATAAGCCTGTCATTGTCCAAATCCTCATCGGCAAGTTCAAATAGACAGAGGAATTTCTTATCAACCCCCTCTCCATATATTTTTTGGATGACACTATCCGTATTTTCATCGGAATCATCATCCATCATAGGGACACTCTCCATTCCGAACCCGGTAGCAAGAACCGTAATCTTAACCTCATCTTCCAAAGCATCGTCATTAGCGAGACCCCAAATAACCTCAATATTCTTATCCTCAAATTTATCCATGAAATGACGGATTTCATTCATCTCATCAAGGATAAGCTGTTTCTCGGGTTTGGAACTTTGATAGATGTTAAAAAGAAGTTTCTTGGACTTATATATATCATTATTATAGAGTAATGGAGAATTTAAAGCCGATTCGAAAGCCTTATTAACACGATTTTCACCTGTTGCTGTACCGGTACTCATTATAGCTACTCCGCCGTTACTCAATATTTTTTTAACATCACGGAAGTCAAGATTGATAATACCTCGGCATGTAATTAGTTCCGCAATACTCTTGGTTGCTGTTGTAAGTGTCTCATCTGCTCTCTTGAAACCGGCAGATACATTCCAATCCGGATAAATCTCAAGCAGTTTCTCGTTGCTGATGACAAGTAATGCATCTACATATTGGGACATCTCGCGTACTCCCTTCAATGCCTGCTTTATCTTTGGACGCATCTCGAACTTAAAAGGAATAGTTACAATACCTACCGTGAGCATCCCCATCTCCTTTGCACAACGTGCTATCACAGGAGCGGCACCAGTACCTGTTCCACCTCCCATACCGGCAGTAATGAAAACCATCTGGGTATCGTCTTTAAACTGCGCCTTAATCTCCTCAATACTCTCCTCTGCAGCTTTACGGGCCACTTCCGGATCATTCCCCGCCCCTAAACCATTTGTAGTCTGACGCCCAAGCTGCAGCTTAATGGGAATGTCTGAATTGACTAAAGCCTGCTGGTCCGTGTTGGCTATCACAAAAACAACATCATGAATACCCTCGCGATACATGTTTTTGACAGCATTTCCACCGCCGCCACCTACACCTATGACCTTAATTATTTTCCTTGACTCTGTCGGAAACTCAAAAGGAAGGACCTCGGTCTCTTCAAATGCTTTTATCTCATCGTTCATAGTTTCGTGGATTTTAAGTTAAGACTTGAACTCTTGATCACTGTCAAAGAACTTCTCGCCAGTATTCATTATATTATCAATAATCCTCTTGAAGTAACTCTTACGTTTCTTACCACCGGACTCTGCCTCAGTATCCGATGCTGAATCAGCGTTCTCATGTTTAATGGAATCCTGCGACTCTTTCCTGATGAGTTCCTCCCTATCCCTGTCTTCCTGCGCACTCTCACCTTCAGAGTTAAAAAGCGGATTCATTCCCACCTTGTCCAAGTCAGAAGGTGCCACATTATCTATCTCATCCATCTTGGGTAATTCACAGCAGTTCTCGGTACCCTTGGCCATAACTGAAAGCAAAGAGACCTGTGATCCGTCACCTTTCTTCCATAAAGGTTCATTCCATAACACCCCACATGAAGGTTCAACCACAAAACGGGGTGTTCTCAAATCCGGCATGACAGAATAGAACACTTGGTCAAGCTGACGAAGTTTTGAACCACCACCGGTTACAATCAGTCCAGAATATAGTACATCATAATAACCTGATGCCTTTATAATAGCTGCCACATTCTTGACAATTTCCTCGTTACGGGCCTCAATGATACCACCTATCTCTCTAAGAGTAACCTTATTGCCACCCACCGTTATAGTTTCCTCCATATCTTGACCACCTATCAGAGTGCACAGTCCGTACGTACACTTCAGTTTCTCAGCCTGTTCCTCGTCTATCTTTAGAACGGTAGCCAGATCCCTTGTAATCAATGTACTGCCAAGTGGAATAACACGAAGATAACGTAACAGACCATTTTTATATACTGAAACTGTTGTGGTATCAGCACCATAGTCAACAAAAGCACATCCCTGCTGTTTCTCCTCATCGGTAAGAATGGCATCTGCCTCCACTACAGGTGTCACAAAACCATCAAGAATCGTTATTCCTGCCATTGAGAAACACTGAGCCATATAATCCGAAATCTGTTTCTTAAGCAGTATGCTCAGATAGTTGCCCTTCAGGGAAGTACAAGCCACTCCCATAGGATCCGTCTCTGTGCCTCTTTTGTTATCTACCACATATTCGAGTGATTCCTGAAGCAGGATCTGATAACCGGAATGTTCCATGAGCTCACACTCTGAAAACATACTGTCAATGATTTCCTGACTGACAACTGTCTCAACTGTAAAAGATCTCTCCACAGAATTGATTTCAGAACGCAAGCTCTTGCTGTTATACCCAATATAGACTTTGTTAATCTTGGCGGACAGCATTGAATCCAGACGGCTGATAACCTCAGCAATCGCATTGGCAGTTTTGTCGAGGTTATAGACTGCACCATGCCTGATGCATGATGACGAAGGAGTAAAGGCATAAGCCATTACCTTAAGCGTGCCGTCATAAAGGATCTGTCCGGCCACGCCTGAAATCTTGGATGATCCAAGTTCAATTGCAACAATCAGTTTTTCGGTTTCCATATAATCGTTATCTTTTCTTACATACTACCTGATTCTCGTAAGCCACGCTTACTGAGCTGTATTTGTTCCAACCTATTCGGGAAATACCTGTTTCATAAAAAGAGTATAGCCTTTCAAGCTTGTCCGTCACATTCTCTGCCGATCCCAAAACCAGCAAATGCCCGCCCACACGTGGCACCAGTTCAATCTGACGGTCCTTGTTAACATTAATCTGGACAATCTGTGCCCTCCAGAATTCAGAACGGTCAATTGCCATTACAACCCTTCTGAGATCATCAGCAGCAAACTTGCGGTCTATATATCCTGTGGCTACCGGGAGATGAAGGGAAAGCATCCTATGGTTCAGAATCTCTCCCTTACTGTCCACATAATAGTCATCACCACCATTACTGCGCACCCTTAACAGAGGAATCTTACTATAAACCACTATCTTAACCTTGTTACCCGAAGTTTTGAAACATTGTGCCGACTCTATCAGCGGATAATGCGACAACATTTCCTCCATAGCCTGCGTATTTACCGATGCCAAAGGTTTCCCCACAGGATCCATACCCTCGGAATCAATCAGAGAGCGTATCATCTCACCATCTACCAACGAGATATCAGAGCTGTCCCTGACAACGACATCTACTCCTTTGCACAGTCTGGTTTCTTCGTGACTTTCTGACATGAATAAAATGGAGAATACCAAGTAACATGTCAGCATTAAAACTGATAATATGGATAATAACTTCTTTATCACTTTGACCTCAGTATTTCAGTAATTTTGTCTGCATAATCCTCCAGGTCCCCGGCACCAACTGTCACAAGAACCTGGATTTCATCCTTAATGGAACGGACAAGCCCCTCTACATCATTCTTAAAAATGATACCCTTGCACACTCCTGGTTTCATGTTGTCTGCAATAATACTGCTGGATACGCCTGGAATGGGTTCCTCACGTGCCGGGTAAATTTCAGTAAGCCAAACTTCATCAAACAGTGAAAGACTCTCCGCAAACTCATTGTAGAAATCTTTTGTCCTGGAATATAGATGAGGTTGGAAAATTGCTGTTATTTTACGGTTCTCGTAAAGCTTACGTAATGAAAGGGCGCATTGCCTGAGTTCTGCCGGATGATGTGCATAATCCGTCAGGTAAACCTTATCACCCTTGAGTCTGAAATCGAATCTCCGGTCACATCCCCTGAAACTTTTCATGGCTTCACGTATTACATTACTGTCGGCACCACTCAACTGTGACAATGCTATTGCAGCCACAGCATTTTCCACATTTATTGGAATAGGTACACCAAGTTCTATGTCCGTTATACTCTCTACCGGTGAAATAAGGTCAAACCTGAGTTCCCCATCCTTAATAACAACACTTGAAGCATGGAAATCACCTTTTTCTACACCATAAGTGTAAAGAGATACACCCTCTTGCAGGTCGGGTTTGAAACTTTCTTCAAGCTTGCTGTTCAAGATAAGCGCACCACCAGGTTTTATCAGTGATGTGTATTTGCGGAAACCCTCCACATAGTTATCATAATTACCGTAAATATCAAGATGATCCGCGTCAATAGCTGTAATCACACTCCTCAAAGGACGCAGGTGGTGGAAAGAACGGTCATATTCATCGGCTTCGATAACCACGTACCTACTGTCAGGGCTCGTCAAGAGATTACTGTTGTAATTCTTGAGGATACCTCCAAGGAAAGCATTGCAACCTTCCGGCATACCGTGTAGGATATGGGCTGTCATTGATGAAGTAGTAGTCTTACCATGTGTTCCCGCAACACATAGTCCGTCCAAGCTACGGGTAAGTGTACCAAGCACCTGTGCACGCTTCTGTACATCAAATCCGTTACTATGGAACCATCTTAGCTCACTGTTGTCCGTTATCTTTATAGCAGGAGTATAGACTACAAGAGTTGAATCCCTATCCTTGAATTCATCAGGAATAAGGCGCTGGTCATCCTCAAAATGGATCTGTACACCCTCAGCCATTAGCTCTGACGTCAGTTCCGAAGAGGTTCGGTCATAACCGGCAACTTCACAGCCGCGTGAAAGGAAATAACGTTCTAAAGCACTCATTCCTATTCCGCCGGCACCCACGAAATAAACAGCCTTTATATCTTTCAGCGCCACCTTTCCCACTTTAAAACCGGCCAATGCAAGTACTTCTCGGGCAATTGTGACAGCCGAATCACCTATTCCCAGTTTTATGATATTTTCGCTGAGTGATTTCAGTCTCTCTTTATCTTGCACTACGTCCACTGCAGTCGGAATAAGTTCCTTTCTGGAAACCGCATCCGCAATATGAATTGCAGCATTCTTTTCAGACAGGGCCATTGCATTCTTTGTCTGATGATCTTCTGCCACATTGGGCGAGGGCACAAGAATCACTGGTTTTCCGAGCAGACATAACTCCGATATCGTTCCGGCTCCTGCACGTGAAATCACCATGTCAGCAGCCGCATAAGCCAAATCCATATCCTGAACAAAGTCTGTAGGAAACAGATTAGGAACAGGATCCGTCTCGGACAACCTCCGTTTCATCTCATCAAAATAAAACTTACCCGTCTGCCATAAGAACTGTATATCACCAGACATACGAATCAGCTCCAGACTGCTCATCACGCTCTCGTTCAGAGTACGGGCGCCCAAACTGCCTCCTATGATCAGTATGATTTTCTTATCGGGATCAAGTCCCATCATGCGGGCTGCCTGATCCCTTCCCGTCAAATTATCAGTCAGACTCGGACGTACCGGATTCCCTGTAAGCATAATCTTGTCCGCAGGAAAAAAACGGTCCATTCCATCGTATGCAACACATATCCTGGATGCTTTTTTTGCCAGAATCTTGTTTGTGACCCCGGCATACGAATTCTGCTCCTGGAGCAGCGTGGGCACCCCCATTCGTCCTGCCATTCTCAAAGTCGGCCCACTGGCATATCCCCCTACTCCCACAGCAACCATGGGTCTGAACTCCTTAATTATTTTGCGTGCCATTCTCTGGCTTCTTATTATCTTGAAAATGACCGCAATGTTTTTCAGAGGATTTTTCCTGTCAAAACCGCATATTGGCAGCCCCTTTATCTCGAATCCGGCAGCAGGAACACGCTGCATTTCCATTCTGCCTTCAGCTCCCACAAATAGGATTTCGGCATCAGGGCAGAGCGATTTCACGGCTAATGCTATTGATACCGCAGGGAAGATGTGTCCGCCTGTACCTCCTCCGCTGATTATTACGCGTGGTTTCTTTTCGTTCTCCATACCCTCTATTAATTTGGATTACAACTCTTCAATCTCTTCAATATCATCATCCGCGTCAACAGCAGGAACTGATACCCCGTCCGTTACCTGGCTCTTTGTAGCCAAATCCCTGTCAAGAGTATTACTGATTCCTATCAACATTCCAATTGAAAAACTTGCCATCAGGACTGATGTGCCACCTTTGCTGATCAATGGCAAAGGTTGACCGGTAACAGGAAACAGACCGACTGCAACTGACATGTTTATAAATGCCTGCAAACCCAGCATCATTCCGAGTCCCATCGCCAGATAAGCAGGATATTTATCCGTACATCTCATGGCTATCTTTCCAATCCTGAACAATAGGACAATATAGACAATCAGGACGAATATCGCGCCAACCATTCCGAGCTCCTCAATTATGATGGCATATATAAAGTCACAGCTTGCCTCTTGAAGATAGTCGCGCTCATAGGAGTTACCCGGTCCCTTACCTAGGAAATGGCTTGATGCTATGGCAATATTAGCATGAGTCTCCTGAGGTTTTTCAGGGGCAGTATTCCTTGCGTATTCATAAGCTGATTCTTTTGATTCGGAACCGGAATTAGTAAAATCCAGAATTCTGGCTTGCCATGTCAAAGCTCTCTCAGGGATAAACTTGGAATCACTTAGTGTCTTTGGAGGAACCAGCACGAAAACTAACACCGCTGTCAGTCCTATAGCAAGTATCACGCCCGTCAGACCCAGCATTTTTTTCCAGGACACTCCTCCCAAAATCATCATTATATAGACCACAGCACCGAGCAATATGGCGGTGGAAAGGTTTTCCGTGAATATCAATAGACAGAAAGCACCTGTCACCATCAGTATTTTCAGAAAAACAGCAGACTGACTCTGTTCATCGTCTGGCTTAAGTTTTGCCAGCAACGAAGCTACCGTCATCACGACTGCCACCTTACCGAGCTCAGATGGCTGAAGCTTGAAGAACCCAAGATCAACCCAACGCTCAGCACCTGCCGACTGCTTGCTCAGGAATGAAAGATAAGCCAGAAGAGCCAGCGAAAGAGGTACCAGCAATACAGGGAAAAGCTTATACCATTTATAATGGATAAGATGGAGCACATACATAACGACAATACCCATTGCCAGATGAATAACATGTGAAAGGATGGGGGTCAGGTAACTGTCCTTGCCGAATGTAAGTCTGCTGCTTGCACTGAACACCTCGACAAGAGAGATACTGCAGAGCAGAAGCACAGCTATCCATATATATATATCCCCCCTGAACAGCGGCCCTTTCTTATTATCGTTTGCAGTTTCCATAATCTGATTTTCTCATTAAAGAGCCTTTACACACGCCTTGAACTGGTCGCCACGATCCTCATAACTTTTGAAAAGATCAAAACTGGCACAGCAGGGACTTAACAGCACAATCTGGCCGGAGTGGGCCATTCTGTAAGCGGAATTCACAGCATCTTTCATAGACTGTACATCAGCGACAGGTAAGCCAAACCCGTCAAAAAAACCGTGAAGTTTCTCATTATGCAGACCAAGATAAACCAAACCGCAGCACTTCTCCCGAACCAGTTCCGCAATCTCATTATAATCATTTCCCTTGTCCTTTCCGCCTATAATAAGGACACATTTGACCGGCATACTCTGGAGGGCGTACCAGCAACTGTTAACATTCGTGGCCTTGGAATCATTGATAAAATCTATCCCGTTCACCCTTGCCACACGCTCCAACCTATGCTCCACCCCCTGGAATGTCTGCAGAGCCTTACGTATGGTCTCACTCTTGATACCCGCAATATTGGCCGATATACCCGCTGCCATGGAATTGTAAAGGTTATGCTTGCCCGTAAGCGCAAGTGACTCCTGCTCCATATTGAAGGCATAAGGCTTGTTAAAGTAAAGGGTTCCGTCCTCAACGTAAGCCGCCAGATCCTCACGCTTAGCCTCAGCAAAAGGGTAGAGCGTAGCCTTGAGCCCGTATCTCTTAAGCTCACGGGTAATTATGGGATCGTCACTCCAGTAAACGAACGCATCATCCTTGGTCTGGTTGCGGATAACCCTCATCTTGGCATCCACATAGTTCTGCATCTCATAGTCATAACGGTCCAGATGATCCGGGGTTATGTTCATCAGAATTGCGATATCGGCCTTGAAGTCATACATATTGTCCAATTGGAAACTGCTCAGCTCAATCACATAGTAGTCAAAGTCTTTTTCCGCCACCTGCCATGCCAGACTGCTTCCTATGTTTCCTGCCAGTCCCACGTTCATGCCTGCCATCTTGAAAATGTGGTAGATAAGTGAAGTGGTTGTGGTCTTGCCGTTTGATCCTGTAATGCATATCATCTTGGCATTGGTATAACGCCCTGCAAACTCAATCTCGGATATGATGGGAGTACCCTGAGCCATAAGTTTCTGTATGATTGGAGCCTCCTTGGGAATACCCGGACTCTTTATAACCTCATCGGCCGCAAGGATACGCTCCTCAGTATGCTTCTTCTGCTCCCACTCTATACCACGGGCATCCAACTGGGAACGATAATAATCCTTTATCTCCGAAAGGTCTGATACAAACACATCAAACCCCTTGGCCTTTGCCAGTATAGCAGCACCTGTACCGCTTTCACCAGCCCCTAACACCACAATTTTCTTCTGTTCCATAGTAATCATCTGATTTTCAAGGTCAATATGGTAAGCGCAGCAAGACCAATACTTATAATCCATGTCCTGAGCGTTATCTTAGTCTCAAACTGAAGTCTGCTGTCATTGCCGGCAAACCTTACGGTACTGCCAGGATCACATTTCTGCACCTGTTCCATGCTGGTACGAAAATGGTCATGTATCGGAGTTCTCTTCCATATCCTACGGTGTACCCCTTTCTTCTTGCCGCTTTTGTAGTACATTCTCTGGCATATAACCGAAAGACTCTCTACAAGGAATACCCCGCAAAGCATTGGAAGCAACAGCTCCTTGTGAATACAGAGTGCCGCCACAGCTATTATTCCCCCTATAGTAAGACTTCCGGTATCACCCATAAAAATCTGTGCCGGATAAGAATTATACCACAGGAAACCCACCAAAGCTCCCACAAAGGCACTCAGATAAACAACAATCTCCTGACTACCAGGAATATACATAAGGTCAAAATGGCTCGCGGTAACCACATTACTGGACACGTAAGCCAGAATACCCAATGTTACACCTATTATTGCAGAGTTTCCAGCTGCCATACCATCCATTCCGTCGTTAAGATTTGACCCATTGGAAACAGCCGTAACTATGAACAAGGTAAGCAAAACGAAAAAAATCCATCCGGCCTTGTACTTACCGTTTTCACCCAACCATCCGAAAGCATCGGCATAATTCAGATTATGGTTTTTAAAGAAAGGTATGGTTGTACGGGTTGACTTCACATCAGGAGTCTTTATCACCACCTCGATATTGTTCTCTATCCTTACATCCACCTTTTCGTTTATCATAACCTGAGGGCTGTAGCGCAATGTCAGTCCTACTATCAAGCCCAGTGCAAGCTGCCCGACCACCTTGACCCATCCATTCAAGCCATCCTTGTTTCCCCTGAAAGTCTTTATATAGTCATCAGCAAATCCTATAATACCCAAGATTAGTGTAGTGATAAGCATAAGAATCAGATACACGTTACCCAAATCACCGATAAGAAGGCAGGGAATGAGAATCGCTACGATTATTATGACTCCTCCCATTGTCGGCACACCTTTCTTTTCCACTCCGAACGGATCCAGCTTAGGATCACGTTGTGTCTCGGAAATGTTCCTTTTCTTGAGTATATCTATGAAATGGCTACCAAACCAACTTGCCACTATTATTGACACTACAAGAGCGAATATCGACCTGAAAGTAACATACTGGAACATTCCTCCTCCGGGAATATCTATTCCCCTGTTCCGCAGATATTCAATTATACCGTATATCATCCCTATACACCTCAAAAAGAATCCCTGACCACTTCATGGTCATCAAAATGATGTTTTACTCCCTTAATCTCCTGGTAATCCTCATGCCCTTTCCCGGCAATGAGAACAACATCCGCCTCAACCGCCATCATGCATGCTGTACGGATAGCTTCACGTCTATCCTCAATCGTTATCACCTTATGCATATCATCACTTGAAAGACCTGCCAGCATGTCATTAATAATGTCACGGGGCTCCTCAAACCTCGGATTATCTGATGTGATTATCACCTTATCACTGTACTTGACACACTCCTTTGCCATAAGGGGACGCTTTCCTTTATCACGGTTACCCCCAGCTCCTACCACAGTAATTATTTGTCCCTTGCCTCCCATTACATCCACAATGGTAGTAAGCACATTTGTCAGGGCATCAGGAGTATGTGCATAATCCACAATGGCAGTAAAACCCTTAGGTGAACGGATGGCATCAAAACGTCCGTTTACGGGAGTAAGAGTACTCATTACAGTGAGTATCTCTATCGGATCACGCCCCAGCATACATGCTGTCCCAAAAACAGCCAGCAAGTTACTCGCATTGAATTTCCCTATGAAACGGAAAAATGCCTCACGCCCGTTTATCTCTAACAGCATCCCGTCAAAACCGGATTCAAGGAGCCTGCCTTTGAAATCACTCATACTCCTGAGCGAGTAGGTAACCACCTTGGCCTTGGTGTTCTGAGCCATCACAAGTCCGTTGCGGTCATCCAGATTCGTCACCATAAAAGAATCCTTTCCAAGAGAATCAAAGAACATCTTCTTGGCCTTAAGATAATTCTCGAAGGTCTTATGATAATCCATGTGGTCACGGGTAAGATTGGTAAAAACACCTCCTGCATATTTCAACCCGCCTATGCGTTTCTGGACTATAGCATGTGAACTGCACTCCATGAACACATATTTACAACCCTCATCCGCCATGCGTCCCAGAAGCCTGTTGAGTGTCACAGCATCAGGAGTAGTATGGTCTGCAGGCACGGGCTCATCGTCTATATAATTGCACACTGTTGAAATTAGTCCGCACTTGTACCCCATCTTGCGGAACATATTATACAAGAGGGTAGCAATTGTGGTTTTGCCATTGGTTCCCGTAACTCCAACCAGTCGCACCTTATCCGTCGGATTCCCAAAAAAGCGTGTAGAAACAGGTCCCACAGCATCCTCACAGTCAGGTACCTGGATAAAGGTAACCTTCTCTGCCAACTCCTCCGGCAGCGTCTCACACAAAACTGCCGCCGCTCCGGCATCTATTGCCTTTTGTATAAACTGATGTCCGTCAACGACAGTCCCTCTCATAGCCACGAACAGACAGCCTTCAGTAACCCTCCGCGAGTCAAGCTGGATGTCTGTTATCCAAACATCGGCATCACCAATCACTCTGACACCATTCAAGTCTGGAATAAGTTCATCTAATCTCATCATAAACGTCACATTGACAATGATAAATATATTCTGTCCCCCTTGCGGAAGTGAGCCCTTCCCGGCAGACTTTGACTTCTAACCCGCCCAACACCCTGTAATTCTACCCTCAAGCCGGCACTTTCAAGTATATACAAGGCATCCTGGGCGCCCATTCCTATCACATTCGGAACCAAATTCTCCTGTTCAGTAATACGGGTCATGCGGTATTCAGTAGAGTCCAGCTCATATGATCCCCATACTAAGGAATCTTTCTCCTTCCAGTTCACATTCATGCCAAGCTCCCTGAGCACCGTTCGGGTACTGTTTATATCACCAGATAGCACTCTCGGCATAAAATCATGGATAGTATCGGCAGCCTCCGCCACACTTCGCAGATTCCGGCTCGCCATAACCTTCTCGGATATCTCATGAAATACCGGAGCCGCCATAGTTCCTCCACCGGCAGCACCTCCCGAAGTCCTGATTGATACAATACATGTATATTGCGGGTCATCCGCAGGAAAATAACCGCAGAATGATACCATATGGGTTCTCGTACCATTCCTATAGCCGGCTGCGCCCTGTGACAACTGGGCTGTTCCTGTCTTACCCGCCACCTTGAAGTGAGTTGAAGCGGCTCTTCTACCAGAGCCTCCATCCACCACTCCCTCAAGCATGAACTTAATCTCCTCAAGAGTCTTGGGTTTACACATCTGCTCCCTGACAACATCCACAGGGAATCTTTTTACTATCTCTCCCTCATGCCGTACCTCGGTCACCAGTCTTGGCGCCACCATCTTTCCACCATTGGCTATACCATTGTAAAAAGCGAGGGTGTTTATTACAGGAAGTTGGGTATTATATCCTATCGACATCCAAGGCAGACGTGTAGCATCCCAGTACCCGTCTCTCCTGATTACAGGAGCTCCCGTGCCTATAAGCTGCATATCAAAATGGGTGTTTATCCCGGTCCTGTAAATCCCGTCCACAAATGACTGAGGATTATCCTTATAAGCCGCATTTATCAGTTTGGAAGTGCCTATGTTGCAAGAATTCTTTATTATTCCGGGTACATCGAGCCATCCGTAACCACGCCCGGCATCGGTCATTACCGCACCTCCACCGAACCCTGTGTACCTGCCCCACTCACAGAACACACTGTCAGTAAGTGAAATCTTACCGTCATCGAGAGCCACCATCATAGACACAGGCTTGAATGTGGAGCCAGGCTCGAATATATCCTTGACCGCATTGTTCTGAACCTCCTGATACCCGTTATCCGTCTTACTCATGCTGGCTATTGCCTTGATGTCTCCAGTCCTAACCTCCATCAGAACTGCTATTCCGGATACCGCATTCACCTGTTCAAGTTCCTTACGCAAGGCCACTTCGGTGAAATCCTGCATATCAACATTGATTGTTGTAATTATGTCACATCCATCAATCTGGGGAACATCAGCTACCACTCGGGAGACATTCTGAACTTTCTCAATATGGCCCACTCCGGGAGTTCCTCTCAGCAAAGAGTCAAATGATAATTCCAGTCCGTAACGGGCGGAATCCTTTCCGGCAAACATGTCCCCCAGGGTACGGGAAGCCAGAGCCCCAAAAGGTTTCTGTCTGGAAATCTTGGATTCGGCACTGTAAAACCAGCCCTCATTCCTTGGTCTGAGCCAGACATATCCCACCAATGACTTGTACTGGTTGTATGAGATAGGATACGAGTTTCGTGAAACTCCGGGCAAGAGTGGCCATGAGTGTCTGGTCCTGGATGCCTTTCCGCTCATATAATGTTGCCTTAGCTGTGAAACGGAATACTGAGGAAACAGTTCATGTATCTGCTGGCAGAATTCGTCTATGTGCCTGTCAAAAAGGGTGTCTTTTCTGTATTGGTCAGACTGGGCGCGTTTCTCGTTCTTCTCGTATGTGGCAAAATCCAGAAATATCCTGTACTGTTTCATGCTGCTTGCCAGCAGAAAGCCCTCATCACTTAGGATATTGCCTCGTCTTGGGTCAATGACCCGGTTAGCAGGAACCAGATGCTCTTTGACCTCATTCCAGTATGTCCGCTCACCGAACATGACAATTGCCATCTTGACGATTATCAGGATACCCCAGAACATCACAAACAGGAACATTGTGAGATACCTGCGTGATACCCTTTTCTTTTCTGAGCTTTTTTCCCTGCCTCTGGCGGACATATTCCTACTCTCCCAAATCAAATGCCGGTTCGGTTGCTATGACCAGCCCCGACCCGTTGGTTGTAACAATCTTCTCTATGTATGACGGCTTGCTCTTGGCAGATACGTCACTCGTAGTATTCAATGTCTGATACTCCAGATCCACAAGTTCCCTGCGTAATCTCTCTGCCATGACCTGATCACGCTGATAAGCGTATCTGTTGCCTATATATACCACTATGCATAACAGTATCTCCGCCACCAAAAGCAGATTTCTCCTCACGAAATCCGATATTCTTTCACTTGTAAGTGAATCCAGGTGTTTACCCCTATCCTCTTTTTTCTCTTCACCCATCACACCTTCTCCGCTATTCTGAGTTTAGCACTTCGGGAGCGGGGATTCGCAGTCTGCTCTTCCGCACTGGGCTGTACAGGTTTTCCCATACTGCGCAGTGGCATTTCCCTGTTGCCATAAAAGTCAGTTTTGACCTCACCATCTATGTTACCGCATTTCATCAGGTTCTTGACCATACGATCCTCAATTGAATGATAGGTTATCACTACAAGTCTCCCACCCCTGTCCAACAGTTTCACTGCCGAACAGAGCATTTCTTTCAGAGCATCCACCTCATGATTAACCTCCATCCTGATTGCCTGGAACACTTTGGCCAGTTCTTTTTTCTCACGCTCACGCCCTATCTCCGGACGCACAGCCTCCACAAGTTCGGTGACCGTCTCTATGCGTCTGTTCAAACGGTATTTCACCAATGCCTTAGCCAACTGGCGCCCGTTATGGAGTTCTCCGTAGAGCCAGAACAGCTGAGCCAGCTTTTCTTCAGTATATTCATTGAGCACATCAGCTGCCCTCAATCCCTCCTTCTGGTTCATACGCATATCCGCAGGACCGTCAAAACGGAAAGAAAAGCCACGTGAACTATCATCGAAATGATGCCAAGACACCCCAAGGTCAGCCAATATTCCTGTCAGACGCTCATGACCATACCAGCGCATGAAATTACTCATGTAACGGAAATTACCCCAAATGAATGTGAATCGGGAATCCTGCGGGACGTTATTCCGCGCATCGGCATCCTGGTCAAACCCATACAGGAGCCCTTTGGAACTCAAACGTGACAATATTTCGCGGGAATGGCCGCCACCGCCAAACGTAGCATCGGCATAGATCCCATCAGGATCTGAAACGAGTCCGTCTACACTCTGTTTAAGAAGGACCGGTACGTGATATGTCCCTTCAATGTCCAAAATTCCCGTATGTATTTTGATAGTGTCACTCTGTCATGAACTGTTTAAGACTCTCGGCAAACTCTTCATCACTCAGGAATACCTGGCAACCTTCCTGTCCTACCGTCTTCATAGACCATATCTCTATGTTCTGCTCCATACCCACGAACAAGACATCCTGATCTATCCCCACCCTTTCCAGCATTTGTTTGGGTAGCAACAAACGCCCGTTACTGTCAAGTTGAACTTCCTGAGCTTCTGATACCAGTTTCCTATAGACCATCTGCTGGTTCCCGTCAAAACGGTTCAGACGGGCCCGCACCCTGGCAATCTCTTCCTCCCATCTGGAAGCGGGATATACCACAAGACAGTCCTCAAAAAAATCTTTGCGGACCACCAGTGTCTGCTGACCGGACTGCTGTAAAATACGGCGGAACCCAGCTGGCATAAACACCCTGTTCTTAGAATCCAGACGTGCCGGAAACTGGCCTATGAAACTCATTTTATGCCGATAATCAATAATCGGTTTCAAAGTTATAGAAAAATCACCCACTTTAACCCACTTTTCTCCACTTTTTGCTCAAAAAAGTTTTTAACATGCTGTTAATAACTCAGCACATTAAATATCAGAAAGTTGAAATTAATGTATTAAAGCCCAGGTTTACCTAAGGATGATTAACTGTTGATAAAATAAGATTTAATGTTTTTCATTTACCAATTATTTCCTGAGCACGCTGTAGAGCGATATTGATGTGACTGCAAATATTCTCCCTTCCCACAATTTCATCCATTCCCGCATCCTTTATAACTTTCATAACCTGGGGATTGACACCGGACAAAACCACTTTGACTCCCATCTGCGAGCACATACGGCACATATTAGAGAGGTTGTGAACACCGGTCGAATCAATGAACGGCACCTTACGCATACGGATTATACGCACTTTTGCGCGACCACCCATATCACCCATCATCTCTTCGAACTTGTTGCCTATTCCAAAGAAATAGGGACCGTTAATCTCATACACCTTAACTCCTTCCGGAATAGTCAGATGTTCCAGATTTCCCTGCACATCGGTATCGGCAGTAGGATCTATCTCATCACTAAGCACAGACACATTGGTAGTCTCAGCCATGCGCCTCATGCAGAGCAGGCAGGCTATCAGGACACCAACCTCTATAGCCACAGTAAGGTCAAATATGACGGTAAGGAAGAATGTAACCAGCAGTACGGTGATATCGGACTTGGGGTTTTTAAGTATTGCCCTGAAACTGCGCCACTCACTCATGTTGTATGACACCACGACCAATATTCCCGCCAGACAGGCCATAGGAATGAACTTGACCAAAGGCATAAGGAACAGGTATATGAGAGCCAGAACTATAGCATGCGCAATACCAGCCACAGGAGTACGTCCACCATTATTTATATTCGTCATGGTGCGGGCAATAGCACCGGTTGCCGGAATGCCTCCTATCAAGGGTGACACCATATTGGCAATACCCTGAGCGACAAGCTCCTGATTACTGTCATGACGGTCGCCTATCACACCGTCGGCCACTGCAGCAGACAAAAGCGACTCTATAGCCCCAAGCATTGCTATTACCATAGCTGGCTGCGCCAGATGTGTAATGCTTTCCCAACTGATTCTGGGCACTTCGGCCTGCGGCAGTTCACTACTGATGGAGAAACGGTCACCTATGGTCTCTATTTCTCCCACTCCCACATTACGCAGTATAAGGCACAGAACTGTCATCAGAATGATAGCCACCAGTGAACCGGGCAGTTTGCGGCTTATCTTAGGAGTGAGCACGATTATCATAATGCTGCCAATGCCCACCAGAAGCGAACACCAGTTTATAGCATCAAAATGCTGGAAATACACCACCCACTTGTCAATGAATCCAGCTGGAACATTTTCTATGCTGAGCCCGAAAAGATCCTTTATCTGAGTGGCGAAGATAGTCAATGCAATACCGCTGGTAAAGCCCACCACAATCGGATATGGTATATATTTTATGATTGTTCCCAGATGCAGCACACCCATAAGTATGAGGAATGCACCAGCCATGAAAGTGGCAATGCACAATCCACTCATACCATATTCCTGGATAATTCCATACACTATAACAATAAACGCGCCCGTGGGGCCGCCTATCTGAACCTTACTACCACCGAAGAATGATATTATGAAACCTGCCACAATAGCGGTGAGAATGCCCGCTTCCGGAGTGGCTCCCGACGCTATACCGAACGCTATGGCAAGCGGAAGAGCCACAATGCCTACAATTACACCTGCAAGCAGGTCCTGAACAAGTGTTTGCTTGTCATAACCGTTCTTAAAAGTTGAGAACAGTTTGGGTTGAAAACCTTTAAGATTCATCTCCTATGTGTAAAGCCCAACAGAGTCCTCTTATGTACTATTTTTGTGACACCTTGGCACGCTGGGCATTCAGGAAGTCAACCATTTTCTTGAGATTCTCCTCGGTGTACATGGCGGCGCCGCCGTGACTGCCCTCGGGTACGCGTACTATGTAGCTCTCAACGCCTGCCTTCTGCATCTCGTCATAGAGGTACTGGCTAACGCATGATGCCACAATGGGATCTGAATCACCGTGGAAAATGTAACCGGCCACATCTTCCTTATCCAGAAAACCAGTGGCACTCAGCAGCATGAACTTGTCCTCATTGCCCTCCTTAGGTGAGCCTATGAGCTGCTCCTCGGGGGTGTTACCGGGACCGCCAAATATCATGGCGTTGCCGCAGTCCATGTGCAGAAGCTCTGTGGGACCGGACCAGTCGCAGAATGCGTTGACCATACTTGACTCCTTGGTATAGGGGCCTACGTTACCTTCTATGTCATACTCGGCTGTGCCGCGCTTGGCAACCTTCACGCCGTTTGAAAGGGCTGTAACGGCACTCAGGTGACCGCCCGATGAGAAACCGGAGGTTGCTATGAATGAAGTATCGAACTTGTACTTGGCGGCGTTGGCACGGATAAAGCGGATAACGGCCTTGATATCGTTTACCTGAGCTGGCCACTTACCGTCGGCTATTGAACGGTGGTTAGGGCAAACCACTGCATAACCGGCATTGAGAAGAGCCTGACCTATTGTGCTGACATCAGCCATACCCTTTGAGCTGTTGCTGCCCCATGCGCTGCCGTAAATATGAACAACCACGGGATACTTATCCTTAACCTCCTTGGGCAGATAGATGTCGAGCATATGATATACCTGACCGTCATCGCCGGCATAGTTGATATCTGTGAATTTCTCGGAGCACTCTACCTGTGCACCGCCCTGAGGGCCACCGAATCCGCCAAATCCTCCGAATCCGCCGCCACCACCCATAGGAGGCATACCGCCACCGGGGAAACCACCACCTGGAAATCCACCACCGCCCGGGAACTGGGCAAAACATGTCAGCGACATCATGACAGCCGCAGTAAAAAGTAAATTCTTTTTCATTTCAGTATTTTTTTATTGATTAAAGTCACACTTTTATTATAATAATATTTCTACGGAAGAAAGTTAAAAAAAAGGAAACTCAGGATAAATCCATAATGTCAACTTTTCAGAAAATTATGTAGAACATCATGGTGATAGTCGTTATGAGCTTGATACCTGTACCGGCCATCACTCCGGCGAATGCACCTAAAGCCGACTTGAACGAAGGCCCAACCTCTTTCTTTCCGAAAGCCAGCTCACCTATGAGCGCACCGAGGAAACATCCGGCAATCATTCCGACAGCCTGGAATATAATACCTGCCAGCAGACCGATCATCGCGCCCCAGCTACCTGCCTTCGAACCTCCGGCCAGACGTGTGAACCTGGCGGGAATCACGTAATCCAGAATAGTCACCACTATAGTAATGGCCAACCATACCATCAGGCAGGTAAGAGTAATCTCATTGTCGCTCTCTCCTATCCTGCGACCGAAAAAAGCCAGCAACAGGCCGACCCAACTGATGGGAGGACCTGGTAATCCGGGAACTATACTGCCAATTATCCCCACTATTCCCAGTATTATGGCGAATACTATGAATGCTGTTGACATAGTACAACTGTTTTTACTCCGCTAAGATAGACAAAAATGATTATTTTTGCACACTGAAAGAGTCATGATTGTAGGCAATGGTTCAGATTCAGAATACAATAGTGTCATTTGACGTAATAACCAAGGAATTCTGCTGTGACCTGAACAAATGTCACGGAGCATGCTGTGTGGAAGGCGACGCCGGTGCTCCCGTCACCTCGGAAGAGATTGCCCGGATAGAGCAACTGCTGCCTGTTATCAGAGATATGCTTACTGATGATGCTCTCAAGGCCATAGAGGAAAGAGGGATAGCATATCCTGATCCTGAGGGAGAACTTGTAACCCAAATCGTAAACGGCAGGGATTGTGTCTTCACCTGCCATGATGAGAAAGGGTGTTGTTTCTGTGCCATCGAGAAAGCATACCGTGAAGGCAAAGTAAGCTTCATGAAACCGATATCATGTCACCTCTATCCTATTCGTGTCAGGAAGATCGGTGAATGCTGGGGACTCAATTATGACCGCTGGGATGTGTGCAGTGCCGCCCGGATTAAGGGACAGCGTGAACACACTCCGGTATACCGTCACCTCAAAGAACCTCTTATACGCCGTTTCGGTAAGGAATGGTATGATGAGCTTGAGCTTACAGTGGAGGAGATGAAAAGACAAAACATTATTTAAGACCACATAACTTAGGTATGAAAAAATATATTTTACATGTCATTCTGCTCTCAGTGACGATATCAGGATGTACTCCGAAAAAATATCACGAGCCCCCCTTTGGCGGACTTAAAGGGCAGGTGGAGAGTGTCAAGACCTGGTATCTTATGCCGGAGGTCTGGCGTTCAGGGACCAACAAGTCACAGATAGAATATATAACAGTGGCGGCATATGACCCTTCGGGGCATGAAATATGCTCAGCCTTGCTTGACAGTCTTGAAAACATACAATCTGAGGCCGTGAACATATTCGACAATGAACTGTGCATACGCAGCACTGAAAAATCATACGGCCTGCTTGTCGGAGAACTCTCCATTGTCTCAGCTAAAGGCAGTGTGCTTGAGTATGACTATTCGGCCGCCAACAAGGTTACCCGTTTGAAAATACAGGAAAGATACAGGTTTAACCGAAGCCGTACCATAATCAGTGAGAACGGACTTAAGGTTACCGAACGACTTTTACGCACAGACCGTGACGGCTATCCTTTGGAGATAACTACCAGGAATCTGAGAAACGGGACTGAAACATGTGACAGGAACACCTATGATGAGAATCACAACATAATTGAAAAACACTCCATTACCCCTGACGGTGAGGAAGTGCTGTTCACCTCCTATACCAGGTTCGATGAAAAAGGTAACTGGACCGAAGCTACAGTAGTTAACAAATATAATCTCCCGGTTAATGTTATCCTTCGTGAAATCAAATACTGGTAAAAGAGATTTTATATATCAAAAAATAGTTGTACCTTCGCATCCGCGTTAGAGAAGGACACAGCGGGTTTCGTTAGCTCAGCCGGTTCAGAGCGCTTGCTTCACACGCAAGAGGTCCGCGGTTCGAATCCGCGACGAAACACATTCATGATCCTTTAGCTCAGTTGGTTTAGANNAGAGCGCTTGCTTGACAGGCAAGAGGTCAGCAGTTCAAATCTGCTAAGGATCACTCTCCATATAAGTCTTGATGGATTATATGATAAAAAAGCGGCCTCAAAAGGCCGCTTTTTTTAATATCTGTATCACTCTTAATCATGAAACCAGTACATGCCCTGACATTTCCTCAGGTATGGGCAGCCCCATGAGAGTCAGTATAGATGGAGCCACATCCGCCAGAATACCGGACTTCACCTGAGCATCCTTACGCGGAGTCACATATATGATCGGAACAGGATTCAGAGAGTGGGCGGTATTAGGGGTCCCGTCAGGATTGACAGCATTGTCGGCATTACCGTGATCGGCAATTATGATAGCTTCATAACCGTGTGCCTTGGCGGCCTCTATCACATCATGCACGCATGCATCAACAGCCACAACAGCTTTCTCGATTGCCTCATACACTCCGGTGTGCCCCACCATATCGCCATTTGCAAAGTTCACCACGATGAAATCATACTTATCCGTACCAATAGCCTCCACCAGACGGTCGCGTACGATGTAAGCGCTCATCTCAGGCTGAAGATCATATGTGGCCACCTTCGGTGAAGGAACCAGGATACGGTCCTCACCCTCGAACGGAAGCTCGCGTCCACCGTTCAGGAAGAATGTCACGTGAGCATATTTCTCTGTCTCAGCTATATGAAGTTGCTTCAGTCCCTTGGAAGAGATATATTCACCAAGAGTATTGTTCACATTTTCCTTGTCAAACAGGATATGAACACCGGAGAATGAAGCATCATAAGGAGTCAGACAGTAATACTGCAAACCGGGAATGGTATGCATACCATCGGAATCCATATCCTTCTGTGTGAGGACAATGGTCAACTCCTTGGCCCGGTCATTACGGAAGTTGAAGAAAATCACGGCATCACCCTCCTCAATACGGCTGTCGTACGCCTCATTGACTATCGGTTTCATGAACTCGTCAGTCACGCCCTCTGAGTAAGATTCCTCCACGGCCTTAACCATATCAGACACTTTACGGCCCTCCCCTTTCACGAGCTGGTCGTATGCTATCTTGACGCGTTCCCAACGCTTGTCACGGTCCATCGCATAGTAACGACCTATAATTGTGGCCACCTTGTCACCGCGTTTAACGAGCTGGTCTATAAAACCCTTACCGCTTTTGGGGTCGGTATCGCGTCCGTCCATAAAACAGTGTACGTATGCGTCGTCAATACCGTACTCACGCGCTATGTCGGTAAGACAGAACAGATGCTCCAAAGAACTGTGAACACCGCCGTCTGAAACCAGACCCATCAGATGCAACTTCTTGCCGCTCTTCTTGGCATAGCTGAATGCCGATACCACCTCCTTGTTCTGGCGGATACTGCCATCAGCAATGGCACGATTTACCTTGACCAGGTCCTGATACACCACGCGGCCGGCACCTATATTGAGATGACCCACCTCAGAGTTACCCATCTGACCGTCAGGTAAACCCACGTTTTCACCTGACGCCAGCAGCTGTGCGTGCGGATAACTGGCATTCAGATAATCCAAGTAGGGAGTGGGTGTGTTATATATCACATCAGCTTTGGAACGGTTGCCTATTCCCCAGCCGTCAAGAATCATCAGAAGTGCTTTCTGTTTCATTTCCATCTTTTCCTTTCAAACAGCACAATCAGTTATTTCACAGATTTAAACATACCCACAATAGGAAGCACCTTCTGGACGATGGCTGCTAATGACTCGCTAACCTTGTCAGTAAGGAAGAAATCCCCCAAAGGCATTGATTCCTCTGATTTGGGATCACATGATTCCACGAACAGTCCCATTGAGCCCCCGTCTGTAGCCTTTACCACTACCTTTGACTGTGCAGGGTTATAACCCTTGAAATAGATACCATTGTTCAAATAGGGCATTATCTGGTTGATGAGTTTCAATCTCATTTCCTCAGGCATACCCTCTTCACTATCCATGTAACTCATATACTCCGCACGGTCCTTGGCAGGAATACCGTCGAAAGGATTGTCAAGAGTCACCTTGAATGATGTTTCCTCTGAAAGGAGTGAAACGTCGGCCCACAGTTTGCGGCAGCTCTTGGTATCCATTATCCAAGCCATGAGTTCAGACTCATCAAGCCTCATTTCCTTTTTAAGAGTACCGTCAAGTCCGGCATTCACCTTGAGCAGCTCCAGCTTGGAGGCAATGTCAGAAAGGATAGCGGAAACCTTGAGACCGGAATCCGGTGAATACTGGAATGAGGCATTAAGCGCATACTGAACCACATTCAGTGTTACATTAAGATTCAAACGTCCGCAATTGATTGTATAGTATGATTCATTCCCGTCGTATGAATCGAGGGATTCATAAACCTTATGATAAGTAATCTTGAGATCAGTATCTGTATTCAATGTTGCACCCAACATGCTTGAACCGTCACAATCCAGACCCAGAATGATAGTATTGGGGACGGAAATATCATGACTCTCTTCTTCATCGGAATACTGCACTGTGGTCATGTTTCCCTCACCCTTCAGCCACAGTGAAAGCAAATGACCTTCATGGTCCATATCTATCTGGAAACGGTCATGATTGGAACTGAGCAGCTCAAAAACCGGAGTCACGGCAACGGTACCCGTTGCGCCCACCCCTTGAGGAACAAAATTCAGTTTGAACCGATAGTTCATTTTCGAAAGGTCCAAAACCACATTGCCGTCGGTACTTTCCATTTCCTCAAACTGGTCAATGATCTGTCCGAATACACGATCCTTCCTGGCAGCCTCAGCAATCTGGTCAAAAGGCAGATCCTCAAGCCCGGAGAGCATAGTGAGAGCATCCTGGACTGGTGTTAAGTCAATCTTCTCAGCCAACTGCTGTGACAGACTGCCAATCTTTTCCTGCTGTTCTACAAGAGTCAGATATTTATCTGCCCCCTCCTTCCTGTTGTCATCCTTCTTGTCATCCTTGTCGCATGACAATATAGCGAATGTGCAGAACACAAGCGCCAAAACGCTAAATAGACTTTTCTTCATAATAGAGTATGTTAATTAATTAGACAATTATCTAAGACAGTGCAAAAATAAGCATTTTTCGGATATAATGTTCAGAACATGCCTATAACGCGCTCCAACCCGTTCACCAGAGTGTCAATATCAGAGAATGTGTTATAGAATGCAAACGATGCCCGCACCGTTCCGGGGATACTGAATCTGTCCATCAATGGTTCAGCACAATGGTGCCCGGTGCGCACGGCTATGCCTAACCTGTCCAGAAGAGTCCCTATGTCCGACGGATGGATATCTCTCACCATAAATGATACCACACCGCAACGTTCAGGAGCTTTGCCTATAAAACGAATCCCCTGAATCTCGCCAAGACGCCTTACGGCGTATGAACAGAGCTCTGATTCATATCCTGCAATCTTATCTAAACCTATTCCCCTGACATAATCCAAAGCTGAGGAAAGCGCTATGGAACCAATGTAGTCAGGAGTCCCCGCCTCAAACTTGAAGGGTAAGTCATTGTATGTAGTCCCTTCAAAAGTGACACGTCTTATCATCTCGCCTCCACCCTGATAAGGAGGCATCTTTTCAAGCAGTTCCTTACGCCCGTACAGCACTCCTATTCCCGTAGGACCATAAATCTTATGCCCGCTGAAAGCATAGAAATCAGCTCCCAGTTCCCTTACGTCCACACTGATGTGAGGAACGGACTGTGCTCCGTCAACAGCAACCGGAATTCCCTTTGAATGAGCCTCCCGGATAATCTCTGACATAGGATTTACAGTGCCCAATACATTTGAAACGTGAGTAATGCTGACAAGCCGTGTCCTGACATTCAAAAGAGAATGGAAAGCATTCATATCAAGCTCTCCCGTGTCAGTTACGGGAACCACCTTTATTCTGAAACCATATCTACGGGCCTGAATCTGCCATGGGACTATATTACTGTGATGCTCCATTCCCGATATGAGCACCTCATCACCCTCCTTCAGGAACGCTGCCGAGAATGAGCTTGCCAGCAGGTTGATACTCTCTGTTGTTCCACGGGTGAAAATAATCTCCTCTGTACTGCCTGCACCTATGAAACTGCGCACATTCTCACGGGCGGCCTCCATCATGTCCGTAGCCTCCTGTGAAAGGAAGTGTATTCCGCGATGCACATTGGCATTAACGTTACGATAGGCATCACTGATACAGTCAATGACACACTGAGGCTTCTGGGTAGTGGCGGCATTGTCCAGATATACAAGCGGCTTTCCATATACCTCACGTCCAAGAATCGGAAAATCCTTGCGTATATTGTCAACGTCAATCATAAAATCATTCATCATCTGCATACGCGGCAACCCTCGCATTTTGACAGTTCGCCACGGAAACGTTTCTCCACCAGACGGTTCAGACGGTCCCTAAGCGGTTCAAGGGCCACACGTCCTATAACCTCACCCACAAACGCTTGCATAAGCATCATGCGGGCCTCTTTTTCCGGGATACCCCGCTGACTCATATAGAACATCGCCTTCTCATCCAACTGGCCCACGGTTGCACCGTGACTGCACTTCACGTCATCAGCATATATCTCCAGCTGCGGTTGTGTGAACATACGTGCCTGTCTTGTAAGGCATATATTGCGGTTTGTCTGCTCTGATGATGTATGCTGAGCATCCTGACGGACCAACACCTTACAGGCAAATGAGCCTGTGGCACTCTCATCCAGCACATACTTGAACAGCTCATTGCTGGAACAGTCTGACACCCTATGGTCCACAAAAGTCATATTGTCCAGATGCTGATTCCTGTCAATAGTCCCTATTCCGTTAAGTGAAAGCCGTGAACCTCGGCCTTCCAGTGTCACGAACACCGAATTTCTGGTCTGTCCGTTATTGAGTGTCACATAGTCCGTCTCAACCTGACTGTCATTGTCCTGACTGATATACAGTTCGGAAATCCGCAGGTTCGCGTTGTGAGTCTCCTCCAGATCATATAGTTCCAGGTTCGATTCCGGACCTGCAAAAACCTCAATCACCTGCGTAGTCAGGAATCCACCCGTATTCAAGGCATGGTCACATAACAGAAGTTTGAGCTGTGCACCGCGTCCCAGCACTACCAGGATTCTGCGGTTCACCATAATATCCACAGGAGAATGCAGGAGTGTGACAAGCTGCAGAGGTCTGTCTATCACCACCCCGTCCGGCACATAAACCACCATACCATCCTGAGCGAACATAGCGTTCAGCGCTGCTATTCCCGGACGCTCCATATCAGCCAGCCGTCCGTAATAAGGTTCCACTATCTCAGGCCGGCATCCGGCAGCTTCACGCAGACTGCCTATAAAAACACCCTCGGGAAGGGAAGTCTTTGCAGCTGTCTGAGAGAATGTGAATTCATCATTGGCCATATAATAGAGTAATGTACTCAGATTAGGAACATTACATCTGAAAGCCTGCGCCTTGTCCACATGCATGTCAATACGCCCCAGATTCATACCCCAATCGGCTGAGAACCATTCCCTCACGTCAGTATGCAGATATTCCTCAAGTCCCTTATGAGGTAACCCGAAAACCTTAAAGCACTCTAAAGCCCTGTCACGCAAACCGTTCAAGGCTCCTGCCGAACCCCGGTCTATCAGTGCTCTGTTGGCATTGAACAACTCTATGTAATTCTGTTCAGGCCTCATCCTACTGAATCTTCAAACTCCCTGATAACCCAGTCATACCCACGCTCTTCAAGATCAAGAGCCAGTTCCGGACCGGCAGTCTTGATTATACGTCCCTGATACAGCACATGTACCACATCCGGCTTGATATAGTCCAGCAAACGCTGATAATGAGTAATCACAATCACTGATGTATCGGCACTCTTGAGGCGGTTCACGCCGTCGGCCACAATACGCAGTGCATCTATGTCAAGACCTGAATCTGTCTCATCAAGAATGCTGAGTGACGGCTCCAGCATAGCCATCTGAAAAATCTCGTTACGTTTTTTCTCGCCACCGCTGAAACCCTCATTAACCGAGCGGTTCATGAATTTGGCATCCAGCTTGACCAGATCACGTTTTTCCCTCACCATCTTAAGGAAATCTGCCGGTGAAAGGGGCGTTTTTCCCAATGCCTTACGTTTTTCGTTTATGGCAGTACGCATGAAATTTGTCATGCTGACACCAGGAATCTCCACCGGATACTGGAATGACATGAACAACCCCTCATGACTCCTTTCCTCGGCACTCATTGCCAGAAGGTCCTTACCCTTAAATGTCACCTTACCTTCAGTCACGCTGTATGCGGGGTGTCCCACAAGCACATTGCTCATGGTACTCTTTCCGGATCCGTTAGGTCCCATTATGGCATGCACCTCACCGGCATTCACCTCAAGGTCTATGCCCTTCAGTATCTCTTTGCCGTCTATCCCGGCATGAAGGTTTTCTATTTTGAGCATCATAATCATTAACCTACTGTATTCTCCAATGACACTGCCAGGAGCCGCTGTGCCTCCACAGCAAACTCCATAGGAAGCTTGTTCAGCACCTCCTTGGCATAACCGTTCACAATCAGCCCTATAGCCTGTTCCATAGGTATTCCACGCTGGTTGCAGTAAAACAGCTGGTCCTCCGATATCTTAGAAGTTGTAGCCTCATGTTCCACAATAGCCGTCTCATTCTTCACATCCATATATGGGAAAGTGTGAGCACCACACCTGTCACCCAGCAGCAGAGAATCACACTGGCTGTAGTTTCGTGCACCGTCAGCATGTTCGCCCACCTTTATCAGTCCGCGATAAGAATTCTGACTATGCCCTGCCGATATACCCTTGCTTATTACAGTACTCCTCGTGTTTCGTCCCAGATGTATCATCTTGGTTCCGGTATCAGCCTGTTGCCGGTTGTTTGTAAGAGCCACAGAATAAAACTCCCCCTGTGACCCGTCACCCTGAAGCACACAGCTGGGGTATTTCCATGTAATGGCGGAGCCTGTCTCCACCTGAGTCCATGAGAGCTTGGCATCCACGCCCTTCACCAACCCGCGTTTTGTCACAAAGTTATATACACCGCCCCTTCCGTTCTCATCACCCGGATACCAGTTCTGAACAGTGCTGTACTTTACTTCGGCACGATCCAGCACCACAATCTCCACTATCGCGGCATGCAGCTGGTTCTCATCACGCATAGGAGCGGTACAACCTTCCAGATAAGATACATAGCTGTCATCATCGGCCACAATGAGCGTACGCTCAAACTGACCGGTTCCAGCAGCGTTTATACGGAAATAAGTGGATAGCTCCATCGGACAGCGGACACCCTTGGGTATATATACGAACGAACCGTCGCTGAAAACGGCACTGTTCAATGCCGCAAAGAAATTGTCCCGGTAGTTAACCACACTGCCCAGATACTGCCTTACCAGATCTGGATGATTACGTACAGCCTCACCCATGGAACAAAAGATAATACCCTTATCGGCCAGAGTCTGCTTGAACGTAGTCTTGACCGATACCGAATCCATCACGGCATCCACGGCCACACCTCCGCTCAACGCCAGACGCTCCTCAAGTGGAATACCCAGCTTATCAAAAGTCTTCATCACCTGAGGGTCGATTTCATCGATGGATTTGGGTCCCTCCTTCTTCCTTGCTGTCGGGTCAGCATAGTATGAAATGTTCTGATAATCTATCTCCGGAATCTCCAGATGAGCCCAGTCAGGCATCTCCATTGTCAGCCAGTGACGGAAGGCTTTCAGGCGGAATTCCAACATCCATTCCGGTTCGCCCTTACGCTCGGAAATAAGCCTTACAGTATCCTCTGTCAGACCTCGGTCTATTATCTCAGTATGGACATCGGTTGTGAACCCATACTTATATTTTTCAGCCGAAATCTCCCTTACCAGATCGTTGTCGGAACTATAATCCTTCACCTTCAGAATACCTTTGTATCGTCGTTCACCTCTTTTCCCGTCTCTTGGAAATCAGGCATGGGAACATTGTCCCTTACCTTATTCCAAACCCAGCGAAGGCAGAAATCGGATCCGTCACGGACAGCCGGATAGAATCCCTTTTCCTGATCTTCCCGGTTCCGCATAACCTTCTCCGTAAGGCCGGTTATGTCCATCAAATGAAATATCAGTCCCAAAAGGACAAACCATTTCAACGTACCGAACACTCCTCCCAACAGCCTGTCCACGAAACCCAGGTCAGCCACATGAACCAGTTTGGAAATCATCCTGCCCACCAGCCCGAACAGGACAGGAACCACCACCAGAATGAGTATGAAAGACAGCACCTCAGCCACCTTCTCCGTCATCTTCAGCCCGGTCAGCAGAAATCCGGCCAACGGTTTGTAAAGAAATGCTCCACACACCACACCTACAATCACACCACCGAAACTGAAAGCCTGCCTTATCAGTCCTCTGATAAGACCTGCCAGAAACCCCAAAGCCAGGACAATGACTATAATCCAGTCAATCGTTTCCATATCAATGTGATTATGATTATCCCGTCAGGATTACAATGTCTGCTTGACCTCAATCTGGGTGAATGTCTCAATCATATCACCCTCTTTTATGTCATTGTATGACACCAGACTTATACCGCACTCCATTCCGGTCTGGACCTCCTTGACATCGTCTTTGAAACGCTTGAGAGCCAGGATATCACCAGTATGTATGACAATTCCGTCACGTATCACGCGGGCTTTGTCATTACGTGACACCTTACCCTCACGGACACGGCATCCGGCCACCATACCCACCTTTGATATATGGAACACCTCCATAACCTCAACGGTGGATGTAACCTCCTCCTTGACTTTAGGTGCAAGCAGGCCTTCCATAGCAGACTTGACCTCGTCAATAGCATCATATATGATAGAATAGATGCGGATATCTACATCATTCTGTTCAGCCAGACGTTTGGCGGCACCTGACGGACGGACATCAAAACCTATGATGATGGCGTTCGATGCGGCAGCCAGACTCACATCGCTCTCTGATATGGCACCCACAGCCTTGTGAATCACATTGACCTGAATGTTGGGAGTAGAGAGCTTGATGAGTGAGTCACTCAGAGCCTCAACAGATCCGTCCACATCGGCCTTCACTATCAGGTTCAGCTCGTGGAAATCGCCCATCTTGATACGGCGGCCCAACTCATCCAGAGTAAGCGTCTGTGCCGTACGCACGCCCTGTTCACGCTGCAGCTGTTCACGCTTGCCGGTAATCTCACGGGCTTCACGCTCGCTGTCCACCACATGGAAGCTCACACCTGCCTGCGGAGCTCCGTTCAGACCCAGGATCAGCACCGGCTCTGCGGGAGCGGCCTGTTTCATTTTCTGGTTACGTTCATTGAACATAGCCTTCACCTTACCCCATGACGTTCCGGCAATCACTATATCCCCCATCTTAAGGGTACCGTTGGAAACAAGTACCGTTGCCACGTAACCGCGACCCTTGTCCAGTGAAGACTCTATTATCGTACCTGTGGCCTTACGGTTCGGATTAGCCTTGAGGTCAAGCATCTCGGCCTCAAGCAGCACCTTCTCCATAAGCTCGTTCACGCCTATACCTTTCTTGGCCGATATATCCTGGCTCTGGTATTTGCCTCCCCAGTCCTCGACCAGGAAGTTCATCTGTGCCAGTTCCTGCTTGATGCGTTCGGGATCAGCAGCCGGTTTATCAACCTTGTTGATTGCAAACACGATAGGTACGCCAGCTGCGGTGGCGTGTGCTATAGCCTCCTTGGTCTGGGGCATCACGTTGTCATCGGCAGCCACTATGATGATAGCTATATCCGTTACCTGGGCGCCACGGGCACGCATGGCAGTAAATGCCTCATGACCCGGAGTATCCAGGAACGTTATGTGACGTCCGTCATCCAACTTCACGTTATAGGCACCTATGTGCTGCGTAATACCTCCGGCCTCACCGGCAATCACGTTTGACTTGCGTATATAGTCAAGCAGGGAAGTCTTACCGTGATCCACATGACCCATAACCGTTACGATAGGCGCACGCGGTACCAGATCCTCCTCCTTGTCGGCCTCCTCCGTTATCTGCTGAGCCACCTCAGCGCTTACAAAGTCAGTTGTGAAACCATATTCATCGGCCACTATATTGATAGTCTCAGCATCCAGGCGCTGGTTTATTGAAACCATTATACCCACGCTCATACAGGTGGCTATAACCTTGGTCACAGGTATGTTCATCATCGTGGCCAGCTCATTGGCTGTCACGAATTCAGTCAGTTTAAGCACCTTGCTCTCAGCCATTTCCTGTTCCATAGCCTCCTGATGACGCATCTGGACCTGCTCGCGCTTATCCTTGCGGTATTTGGATGATTTGGTCTTACCCTTCTGGAAAGAAGAGAATGTATCCCTTATCTGACGGTTCACATCCTCATTGGAGAACTCGTTCTTCTCATTCTTGTTATGACGACGGTCCTTGTTATTACGGCCGTTTCCGCCCTTCTGGGAATCCTTTCCCTTATTTTCTGAGGAGCCGTATCCCTGGTTGTAGTTCTCAGCCTTGGTGAGATCCACCTTCTCGCCTCCTATCCGGATACGGTTCTTCTTTCTGGGGCCACCGTCTTTTTCTCCCGTCTTTTCACCACCGCTTACAGCAGGCTTTATCTCCTTCATGAGTGAATCCTTGAACTGCTGACGCTGTTTCTGGCGCTGCTGTTCCTTCTCCTCACGCTCCTTACGTTTCTCCTCCTTGGACTTCTTCTTGGGACGTGTTGACTGATTGATGGCAGTCAAGTCAATTTTTCCCACGGTCTTAAGCTTCAGACCACCATCCTTAGGTGCATCCAGTTTGAAGATGGACTCCTGTTCAGGTTCCTCTTTTTTCCCGGCAGGTATCTCGGGTTCAGACTCCGGTTCAACGGCAGTTGCAGGCTGGGATGCAGGCATCTCAGGCTCTGTCTCACTGACGGGGACAGGTTCAGGCTGTACATCCTCCTTCGGTTCTGTCTTCTCCGGCTCCACAGCTTCAGGAGACTCTTCAGGCTCCGGTTCATCCTTAGGCTTGCTCTCAGGAGCAGGAACATCAGCCTTTACAGGTTCAGCTTCCACCTTCTCCACAACCACAGGCTCGGGTTTGATGACAGGCTCCACAGGCTCAGGCTCGATGACGGGCTCCACAGACACAGCTTTCTTTGGAGTCGCCGCAGCCTTTGAAGGCTTGGGTGCGCTCTTTACGGCCGCCTTTGCAGGCTTATCCAAATCTATCTTGCCCACAGTCTTGAATTTGGGAACCATATCGGAGGGAATCTCCGTCTCAACGGTCTCCACGGACTTGACGGTTTCAGCAGGAGTAACTTTCTCCTCCTTCTCCTCCGTCTTGGGACGCTTTGAAAGACGGTCCTGCAAGAAAAGGTTTGCTGCCTCCCTCAGGGACTTATCACGACTGAACTCTGCCACAAGCAGATTGTACTGCTCATCCGTGAGTTTCTCGTTGAGGTCATCATTCACTTCGGGAAAACCTTTCTTGTGCAGAAACTCCACCAGTGTGGCGGAACCCACATTCAACTCCCTTGTAACTTTACTTATTCTTATCGCCATCTATAAAAATGCTTTGGATTCTTTTGTTTTATTTCAGGAATCTGCGGAACTCCTCCTCATCCTGGAATTCAAGAGCCAGAATATTCAAAATGTCATCAACCTGCTCCTCCTCAAGGTCAACAGTCTCCACCAGTACCGAACGGTCGGCACGCAGGACAGACTTGGCAGTCTCGAAACCGGCATCATGCAGAGCATCTATTACCCAATCCTCTATGTCGCCACGGAAATCATCCAGATAGATATCCTCCTCGGCTGTCTCAGTCTCCAGTTCACGATAAACGTCTATCGTGAATTCAGTCAGCATACTTGCCAGTTTGATATTAAGTCCGCTCTTACCTATTGCAAGTGACACCTGATCCTGCTTCAGGTAAACTTCAGCACGGCGTGCCTCCAAATCAAGCTTGAGCTCTGACACCTTTGCAGGGCTGAGTGCACGCTTTATGAAAAGTTCAGTGTTGGATGTGTAGTTTATCACATCAATGTTCTCGTTCCTCAACTCTCTCACTATACCGTGTATGCGTGAGCCTTTAACACCTACGCAAGCACCCACCGGGTCAATACGGTCATCGTATGACTCCACAGCAATCTTGGCCCTTTCACCGGGAATTCGGGCTATCTTCTTAATTGTAATAAGGCCATCACCTATTTCCGGAACCTCCTGCTCAAACAGACGCTGCAGGAACACCGGCGATGTACGGCTCAGGATTATCCTCGGATTGTTCACATTTTCCACGCGGTCCACCACAGCCCTCACGCTTTCACCCTTACGGAAGAAATCGCTTGGGATCTGCTCTGTCTTGGGGAGCAGCAGCTCATTGCCGTCCTCATCAAGCAGCAGGATCTCCTTCTTCCAGATCTGATAGACCTCAGCTGTGACAACCGTCCCCACCATACCCATGTACTTGTTGTAGAGACTGTCCTTCTCCAGCTCAAGGATCTTGGAAGCAAGCGTCTGACGCAGGTTAAGTATGGCGCGTCGGCCGAACTTGGAGAAATCCACCATCTCGGACACCTCCTCGCCCACTTCGAAATCCTCGTCTATCTGACGTGCTTCAGAGAGCGAAATCTGCGTGTTGGCATCCTCCACCTCGCTGTCATCCACAACTGTCCTGAAACGCTGTATCTCACAGTCGCCCTTGTCCGGGTTTACTATCACCGAGTAATTCTCGTCCGTTCCGAACATCTTTGAAATAACACTGCGGAAGCTCTCCTCCAGGACGCTTACAAGCGTCATGCGGTCTATGTTCTTGAGCTCCTTGAACTCCTGAAAGGTATCGATCAATGAGACCGTTTCTTCTTTCCTGGTTGCCATTTTACTTTAAACTTATTACGTATTTTACATATTTCACCTCATCATAGCCGAACGGAATCTCCACCTCGACTTTCTTAGGACGCTTGCTGCCCTCCACCTGCTGCTTCTGCTCTGTCTTGAGAACAAAGCCCTTTTCATCGGCAGATACAAGTATTCCCTTAAGTTTGGAGCCGCTTTTTGGAAGCACCTCCACATCATGTCCTATATGACTGACATACTGTTGCAGCACCTTGAAGGGCTGTCCTATTCCTGCGGAACCCACCTCAAGTTCATAATCCTCCACATCACGGTCCAATGAGGACTCTATGAAACGACTCAAATCCACGCAGTCATCTATCCAGACACCCTCTGCCTGATCAATCTCAACCACAATGCGGTTGTCAGGGGTAACATCCACATCAACCAGATAATAGCCATCCTTAGTTTCAAGCCATTTCTCAGCAATACCAATAACTTGTTGTTTGTCAATCATATACTGAATAAAATATTGTGACAGGCGATGTATATCACAAAAAAAGAGGCCTCTCAGCCTCTCCACACATCATCATATCAGGCGCAAAGATAGAGTTATTTGTCCAGATGACAAAATAATTAATTGAAAAATGAGAGTTGAGAATTGAGAATTACGAGTACCTTCTCTCAATTCTCAATTCTCAATTCTCAATTTATCAATAACCCAGGTATCCTAACATACGTGCAGCATAGCGACGTCCGAACTCACGGAGACCCTTGCAGTTGAAATGCAGATGATCGCGTCCGGCCTCGCATCCGTAAGCGGGAACCACCATAGCCTGCGGCAGTGTCTCGGGCAATTTTGCCATAACCTCGTTGTGAGCAGCACACACGCCACGCTGATCGGCAGGAACCACCTCACCGGAGAGCAAAGGAACAGAACCGGCCTCCAGACCAAGGTCAGCCAGAATATCATCATATACCTTCTTCACATTAGCCGGCCACTGCGGGTCATTTGTGTTAGTCTCACCCTGATGCAGCAGGATACCTTTTATCACGCCGTCCTTCTGTGCCTTCTTACATAGCTCAATAAGACGGTTATAAGGATTACCACCGTACGCGGTGCATATATTCTTCATCCAGTCAGCCTGCTTGGGGATATACTCCTCACACTTGTCCTTATCGAACAAGTCAATCGAGCAACCTGCCACAGCCACCATCACAACACCTATCTTGACATTCTCAGGCATATTCTGAACCATCGTACGGCCAAAATAGTCCGCAGGAGTAAGACCAGTGTTAGGACGTGCCAACGGCGGAACGGCAGTACGCCACTCACCCATCTTGCTGTCAGGAAAATCCACAGCGTTCATGGTCACGAAACGTGGACTCACATTCTCCTTGTCTATCTGTTCGGGACGTGGATTACCCTCCATATTTGACTGACCTATACAGATGTAGATGTGGAAATTGGGGTCAGGCTGAGCCATAACCCTCATAACCGGAGCCAGCAGGAAAGCTGCCAGCATAACAAATGAAATCCTTTTCATAATCTTAACTGGTTTTGTAATATGGTGCAATTTTCGGAAATAATCATGAAAACAACAAGAAAAAAGGATAGCTTTGCATAAAAAATCAGGATATGGGCAAGAAAACAGCAAGAGCCAACAACAATTTCCTATTAGGGTCACTGGTACTTATCGTCCTTGTGATGGTGACAGTAGTGATTTTCCTCTTCTGGGCTTTCCGCCTTGACCTGAAGAAGGACAACGGCTTCAGCGGCCGATATGAAATCGTTCTTGACCGCACCACCTCCGGTGCCCCGCTCTCGGTATATGTCAATGACAGCCTTCTCTTCAGCGGCACTCCGGGAGCACAACTCACGCTGAACGTAAACCGGTTCGCTGAGGAATCGAGCCTGCTTGTTGTCGATGGAACCACTGACCTGGTCACAGTCCATGAACTTCCCGCAGAATCATCCAGAGTCACCGTCAGCAGGAATAAGGAAGGATTCGCCTTTGAAACTGAGGCGCAATAGCCGCCTGAGTCACTTACCCGGTCCCTGCAGCAGCGATGCGTAACGTTTCCCGTCATCCAGTATCCTGACTGCCTCCGCAAGCGGCTTGTCACCTTTCATGCTCTGTATCACCGCACCCTTCTGATAGTAGTATCTGGAAGCTATCTCCATACCTACCAGTCTTTTTATGTCATCCCTGAACAGATCCAAGTCGTGCTTTAAGTCATATTGCAATTTTGCTTCCAGAGCATCAAACTCACCGGCAGCCTTCTGTGCCAACCCCTCAGTCTGGGCAATCTTCTTAAGTGCCTTCAGCGCCTTGCTGCTGTTGGATGTGAACACAAAATCGGAGTTGGAAACATAATCCATGAACTCACTGTAATCTGAATCAGTGAACTCATACTCCTCCATAGGTTTGATTGACGCATGCTTGAGGCAGAACTCATTGGCGTAATCAAACAGCACCACATCCTGGGAAATGCTATAAAGAATATCAGGCATAGTGTCCGGATTACATATCACATCCGGAGTAATCCCGCCTCCATCCTTTACCGGTCTTCCTGACGCCGTATGGAACAGGTGGACCAGACTGTCCGGAATATGCTCTGCCTGCCCCTTCTCGTCACGCTTGGAATAGTCTATCTCCTGGATGCAACGCCCGCTTGGGATATAGTATTTGGCTGTAGTCACCTTGAGCACACCGTTGTACGGAAGCGGCCTGGTACTCTGCACCAGTCCCTTGCCGAAAGTACGGGCGCCCACAATCACCGCACGGTCCAGATCCTGGAACGCTCCTGAAACTATCTCCGATGCCGAAGCTGACTGTCCGTCCGTCAGCACCACAAGCGGTATATCAGCATCAAAAGGATTACGCGCAGTCACAAAAGACTTCTCGGACTGTGGAATCTTGCCCCGCGTCTCAAGGACTTTGGTACCTTTTGGCACAAACATACCCACAATATCTATAGCCTCGTTCAGCAATCCTCCGCCGTTACCTCTCAGATCCAGAATTATACCCTTGGCCCCCTTCTCCTTGAGGCTCACCAGAGCCGCCAGGACCTCCTTGGAGCAGTTCTCGGTGAACTGATCCAGCAGGATGTAGCCATAACCGTTCCACATACCATAGTAAGGAACCGCAGGCAGAGCTATCACACTGCGTACAATCTCCACATCCACAGAGTCCTCCACTCCAGGGCGGCGCACCGTCACCGTCAGTTTGGTGTCAGTCTCACCTCTCAGTTTGTCACTCACGTATGAGGAAGCCTTGCCCTTCATACTCTCCCCGTCTATCCTCAGTATCTGGTCACCGGCACGCAGGCCGTACCTCGCGGCCGGCATATTCTCGTAAGGCTCCTCAATACAAATCCAGTCCCTGCCGTTATACTGGCGTATTATGGCACCTATCCCGGCATATTTCCCGGTAGTCATCATCTTAAGGTCTTTCTGTTCATCATCGGGATAATACTGGGTGTAGGGATCTATTCCGCTCAGCATAGCGTCAATCCCCCTGCCTATCAGTTTCTGTGGATTAATCGTATCCACATAGAACAAATCCAGTTCCCTTACTATGTCATGAAACGTCTCCATATTCCTGGAGAGCTCAAAATCATGTCCTTGGGCCAGCATCTGCATCCGGCCTCCGACAAGCATAGCCGATATGATAATAAAACCTTGAATAACTCTTTTCATACTGCAATCCGGTTCGAAAAACTATGAACAAGTGCGAAGATAGAACAAAAAATGCCTGTCGCCATGTTTTTTTTCCTTAAAGGAGTTGGATATTTCAAAAAAGGCGGTAAATTTGCACCGCGTTTGGGAACAATAATATTCCTGATGTGGCAAAAAGCTTCTTTAGCTCAGTTGGTTAGAGCATCTGACTGTTAATCAGGGGGTCCTTGTTTCAAGTCCAAGAAGAAGCGCCAAAAGGCGAGACTGCGTGAGCAGCCTC
>DBYG01000058.1:9063-10166 GCA_002310175.1 Bacteroidales bacterium UBA1192 | reverse complement strand
CCTTTTTGCATGTGGAGCATACGAGAACAATTTTCTGGAAACTATAGGAATAAAAAATGGGGTTAAGTTGTTGATATTGATAGAAATCCACAAAAACGTATTCCGAGCGTTTCCGAGCGATTAGGAAATTATTAGTACCATATTAGTACCACGTTCCGATAGTTTTTGTATCTTTGCTGATGGTACAAAACAACAAAAATTATGGCAGTAACGTTTAAATTGGGGCGTCCCCTCAAGGATGGGAGCACCCAGATAATTGTCCGGGTTCAGGGCAAATATCCAGTCTTAAACATTAAACAAGGTACGGGTCTTTACATCGCTCCCAATATTTGGAATAGAAGGAACGATGAGACTTATATGTCCAAGTATCGCAAGAATGACGATGTGATGGACATCATCAAGCTTACCGCTGAAATCAGGCGTAAGCTCCAGGCGATGTATGACGCTGGTGAAACTCTGAATCCTGAAATTGTCAAGAAGGTCGTCACCGACATCACGAACCGTGAACAGAGGAAGCAGATAGAGGAAGAGGAGAAAAAGAAACGCGAAGAGGAGGAACGCGCAAACCGCGTTACCTTTGACAAATTCATCGACAAATTCATTCAGGAGGCCAGGGATGGTACGAGGATGAATGTACACGGCAAGCGTTATGCGGCCTACTCCATTACCAACATCCAGCAGTCCATCGATAAGTTCCATGCTTTTGAGAAGGATAAGGGACGTGAGTTTGATTTTGATGACATCAACATGGATTTCTTCTATCAGTTCCAGGAATACCTTACCAACCTTGGCAAGGCCCAGAATACTGTGGGGAAGTTCATCAACTGGATCAAGACTCTGATGGCCTTTGCTGATGTTGAGGGCCTGCATACCAATCCGGCTTACCGCGACAAGAGATTCAGGGGAATGAGGACTGAGGTGGATTCCATCTATCTGACCAAGGAGGACCTGGATAAGATTCGCAAGGCGGACCTTAGTAAAATGCCGGAGTGCTACTCTCTGGCGCGTGACAAATTCCTGATTGGCATTTGGACAGCGCAGCGTGTGAGCGACTATAACAATATCAGGAAGGAGGACATAAAGACTCTGAAGCAGCAGCGCAT
>DBYG01000058.1:7273-9021 GCA_002310175.1 Bacteroidales bacterium UBA1192 | reverse complement strand
AGGAGGAGATTAAAATCCTGACTGTCATCCAGCAGAAGACGGGCGCAAAGGTCTATATCCCCTGTCATCCGGAACTGATACGCATACTTGAGAAGTACGACTACAACGTTCCCTATATGGCCGACCAGAAGATTAACAAGTACATAAAGACGGTGGCCGAGAAAGCCGAACTGAATGAAATGATAAAGATTGAGAAGGTTGTGGGCGGTAAGAAGAAGGTTGAGTATACTCCTAAATGGAAATTGGTTCATACACATACGGCCAGACGTACCGGTGCGACACTGATGTACCTTTCTGGAATGGATATCTTTGACATTATGAAGATAACCGGCCACTCCACACCTCTTACTCTGAAGAAGTATATCAAGGCCGATGAGCTGGATGTGGTAGAGAAGATCAATAAGAAATACACATACTTTAGAGAATAAATGAGCGACAAAGATGATCTAGTCTTGGACACTAAACGGCTGATTGGGGCTATCGGTGAAACGATGGCCGCAGTCAGCCGGTTTCTTGAGGATTCCGATGATGAAGAGAGATTGAACCCTGTTTGTAAAGCCAAATTTGATTTACTGCGTAACAGTGAGGAGAAGCTTAAGAAGCTGCTCATGGAATCGCTGTGGGCTGTGAAGCACCAGTGGAACGAGATTGCCGGAAACCAGATGCTGCTGGAGGACCTGAAGGCCTACATTGGGTGCTGCAGGGATTTCACGAAGCAGGCCTGGGAGTTTGATGATTTGGTTCAGCGACACTGGTATGAGGCCGACTCCCTATTTGGCAGAAACGACATTGGACGGCGGTACCTGCAGGATATGCTGGTCTGGGAGGATGAGGCGAAGGCTATCATCGGCTTTATTGAGAGCAAACCCCGCGTTGGTGTACGGTTGGAAGATGTTTTTGAAAAGGCCGTGTTGAGACTGAGGCCCTACTTTGAGAATGTGACGGGTGCTGCGCTGCAGAACTTTGTGATGAACGGTGTGTCTTTGGCGGGTAGGCCTGAATGGAAGCTGGATAAGCGGCAGGCCATCGTACTGGGTAAGATGCTGAGCAAGAGCTGCAAGGAGATGAATGACTCTTTCCGCTTTACCAACCTGGACGGCAAGTTCATCAAGCTGAACTATACCAGCCACGGCCCGGTACTGGAGTATGACCAGTATGAGATTTACCCTATCCTGAAGGAGATGCTTGATGCTGTCAAGGGCGAATGAATAGACAAATTCAGCCCACCCCAATATAATAAGGTATTGGAAAAAGTCTGCAAATAGTCTGCATCGGATGCAGACTCAAAAACGGAGTGCGGATATGTCTGCGCTCCGTTTTTGCATTTTGAGTCTGCAGGAAACAGCCCCTTGCGTCAGGGGGTGTTGTTTTTTTGTAAAGTTTTTGCTATATACTTTTGCGGTGTCGGAGATACACTCCGGTACAGCAGTGCGCACGGCTGTTTTGTTAACCTCAATACAGCCATACTATGGACGTTTTAAAAGAAGTAAGAATCTTCCTACAAGACCTTATAAGGCCTATTGTAGTTGAAGCAGTCAAGTCATCGATGTCTCCTGCGGAGCAAGAGAAGAGTAAGAAGTATCTTACCGTAAAGGAGGTTGAGGAGATGTATGACCTTTCGGTCAGTGCCATCTACGACCGTTTTAAGAACGGCACGTTCACCAGAGTAAAGAGCGGTGGAAGAACCCTTCTCCTGCATGAGGAGGTGGAAAAGAGCCTTATGGTGCAGAAGTATGCGAACCGGAGAG
>DBYG01000058.1:0-7222 GCA_002310175.1 Bacteroidales bacterium UBA1192 | reverse complement strand
CCCTGTCAAAAAGTGAGTTTACCTTTGCGGCCATTTGGATCTGAATAACACCTGATTACTGTTATGAGCGAGGTTTGCAGCCCTGACAGATTCTTTAGCGATAATATCATGGTGAATCTGTTTGAAAGGGTTATCTGTACATCAGCAAAGCTGATGACGAAGGAGGAGATCAAGAACAGTCCTTTGGAAGAAGAATCGGAAATGTTGGAGATTCCGATAAGGGATTTTATCCACATGGGTGCCAGATATATTTCGGTCCTGGATAAGATCCGTGCCACTAACGAGAAGAGCGAGAGGGATGACATGAAGCGTGCGTTGTTGCCTGCCGCTTCCATCTCGGCTACATTCACTACGAGAGACGGTAACATTCAGCTGGAAAAGCGCATCAAGAATTATACCGGTATAATCAGTCTGGATATTGATAATGTTCCCAATGTTGAGGAGCAGAAACAGCGTGTGGCGCAGCTGCCGTGGGTGTGGTACTGCGGGCTGTCATCAAGCGGACGGGGTTTCTTTGTTCTGGTACCGACCGACAACAGGGATTGGAAGAAGCACAAGCTGTACTTTGCGGCCCTGAGCGCGGAGATGGAGAAGCTGGGGCTTAAGGCGGACCAGCGGTGCAGTGACGTTACCCGGCTTAGGTTTGCATCGTTTGACGGGAACGGGATATTCAACGAGGGTTGTGAGTTCTACCACCTGCCTGAGGGCTTCGGCGTGGAGGAGCCGAGAAGTCAGAAGGCGTTTGTGCCGCTGTACCCAACGGAAGATACCGTGAGCCGTATCAATGACTATGTTAACGAATGGCTGCGCGTGGGCGCGGTGATTGACGACTACAGCGACTGGCTGCCGTTGTGCCTGGCACTCTCTACCCTTGGGGAGAGCGGCTGGCAGGTTCTGGAGGCGGTATCGCAGTCAAGCAGCCATTACAACGAGCGGCAGAACCGCAAGGTGTTTGACTACGGTATCAGGAAGAACCGCCAGATTACGATTGCCACCTTCTTCTATCTGTGCCACAAGTACGGCGTGCGGCCCAAGAGGTTCAAGAGCCCGCAGTATGACGTGAGCGATTTTCCGAAGGTGGAGATTCCGTATAGTGAGATATTCCCGGAGGAGCCGGTGCGGATGGTGGCCGATGATGCTGCGGATTATGATATGGAGTTCTATGATGAGGAGGATTATAACCCCACACCTGACTTTCCGTATGAGGTGTTCCCGGATGAGGTACGCAGGATTGTGGAGCAGACGCATGAGCATATGAACTTTCCCATCGACTTTATAGGCTCCAGCCTGATTGTGGCGGCAGCGGGTGCCGTGAGCAACAGCCTGAAGGTTTATCTGCCGGGCGACTGGATTGAGAAGCCCATCATCTATATGGCCATAGTCGGTGAACCCGGTACGAATAAGTCTGCTCCGCTGGACTTTGCCATCAAGCCGCTTGAGGAGCGTGATGATGAGGAGATGGAGATCTATAACAAGAAGTACGATGTCTATGAGCTGGAGTATAAGAAGGCTCTGACGAGCAAGGGTATTCTGCCCAACCCTCCGGACTATCATCAGCTGATTCTGAACGACTACACCATGGAGGCCCTGATGCAGCAGCATGCGGCCAACCCGCGGGGTATGCTGGTGGTGCAGGATGAGCTGCTGAACTTTACACGCAACATGGGGCGTTACAGCAGCGGCAATGATGAGATGATATGGACCAAACTCTTCAGCGGCGGCAGCATACAGACTACGCGCAAGAACAAGCGTCAGACCAAGCTGAAGGATGCGTGCGTATCGATTTGCGGTACCATCCAGCCATCCTCACTTAAGGAATTCTCGAAAGGTAAGACCGAGAACGGATTTGTGGACCGCTGGCTGTTTGCCTACCCCAAGACTCCCGTGGCGCCCACATTCAAATACGGCCGGCCGATGCCTGAACTAAGGGAGAGCTGGAAGGCCATTATCAACCGACTGCTGGATTTGGAGTACAGCGAAAAGAACACGCCCAAGATGATGTCGGACGAGGCGATGAAACTATACGGGGACTGGTTCAACAAACTGGCCAAAAAGAAGGACCTGGAGGGCTCCATTTACCGCATGGCCGCCACCAAGATGGAGAAGTATATTGTGCGGTTGGCTATTGTCCTGGACGCGATGCGATACGGCTGCGACGGCAAGCCCATCATAGAGCTGTCCGGATGGGCCATGGAAGGCGCCCTGAAGCTGGTGGATTATTACCTTATTTGCGGGATGAAGGCCAGAGAGAATTTCAAGTATGACCCGCTGACGAAACTGAGCATCCTGCAGAAGAGAATATACAAGAGGATACCGGTAACATTCACCACCGGCGAGGGCGTGGAGATTGCGGTGGCCATGGGTATGGGTGAGAGGACGTTCAAAAGCTGGCTCACGACCGACTTCTTTATACTGACCCAGAGAGGTCACTACGAGAGGAGATACAAATAAGAAAGATGAAAAACGTTGCACAACTTGCACAACTTGCACAAACTTGCACAAAAACGCGTGAGCGCACACTGTGCATAAGAACCTCTAATATGCTGATAATCGATATTCTACAACAAACAGTCCATTAGGTTTGTGCAGCTTGTGCAACTTGTGCAACACTTTTAAAGTTTGTGCAAAGTTTGTGCAACTTGTGCAAGGGAGGCAGACTCCCTTGCACTTTTTTTTGCCCGCAGTACCAGGTATGCTGCAGTTGGCGGATGCGGGTTTGATGGGGGTTGCCTGGTTGGTTGATATTAGCTTTTACTCCTGGTACTCCGAATGACAGCCCACGCCCTGAACCTTGATGAGTAGATGTGTGCTGCCTACTATAGAGGTTGTTTACTTGGATGACGGTTGGTCGATGGTGGATGACACTAGCCCACAGTCAGCCGGACGGCTGCCGAAAAGCCCACTCTAATCGATTATGTAATCTGTGATGGGAATGGTGTGTCTCGGGGCGATGGCGGGTGTGCCATACTCCTGAATGCTTGTTTTTACGCAAAGTTGGACAAATCCTACGGGCACACTGGACGCACAGGAAGACCAAGGCTGCGATCGTCACTGCTAATAACAACATGTTTCGAGTCGAACATAATACTATGAGCGCCACCTGGAAAATCCGTTCTTAGCGAACTAGACCAATAATTACCCCTAGTGCTTACGTCGATGATGCTTGGTTCACCAAGCCACCCGGCAGTGGGAAGGAAAATGAAGCGATCGGTGTATCCATTCATGTTGCTTATAACCTTATAACCAGCTATACCGTTAAATTCTGTATTGTCACTACTATACCAGACCCATGTACAGTTTCTTCTTAATTCTTCCTGTTCTTCCATGGTTGGCATACGCCAACTGCCACCCCACTTGACGTGGGCCACGTCATCTTCTGGGTCAAGGGTGGTCTTATTATCGACGGTGCCGTAAGTACTGTTGACGTTGTATTTATTTAAATCATTGTATGCAAAGCCCCACTTATAGGTACCCCAAAGATAGCCACCTCTAGTTTCTGTCTCACCCCAAGCAAAATAGTCCCCATATTCTTCCGGCTTGGTAGCACCCACATTGTATGATGCCCATCTGACATTTAAGCCAAGTTCTATATATTCATAACCATTCTCAGAACCATTCTGTGCAACTTTCCATGTAAAAGTGAAATCTTTTACCCCACCGTAGTATAACATTAACTGGTTGATATAGTATGCTCTATAATAATACTTCTGCCCTGATGTAACACCATTAATAATATTAACAGTATATGGATCTTCTGAATATTCATTATCCGCTCTCAGACGGGTAGTTTTATCTTTAGAGAAAGAGGCGTCAGTTGAATACTCAATTCCGCATTCAAAGTCCAACGCAATAGCTTCCAACCCACTTATACAACCTGTTAATGAAACGATATAAGTCACTCCCTTTTCTTCGGATTCTGCGGATAAAGTTTTAATTATAGGGCTTTTGGCCTCTGTCTTTTCCTCTTCACACCCCGGAAGAATGAACAATGATACGATGAATACTGGGATTAACAATATAAGCCTTTTCATAATTCTAAATGTTTGATTAATCATGCAAACATACATAAAAAACCTATGATTTACTTTTTAATGATGAAAAACAAGACAAAGTGTACAGTTGCAGGAGCGGGAGCATCGGGGATTGGGGGCATTAGCGGAGGGCGTGAGCGGAGAGCCCACGGAGATGCCGTTAAGAACATCACTTGTTTGACGAACGTTCCGACCCCAAAGGGGCGGATAAGGAGGAGTTTGATGTTTAGGCATCGGAGGGGCTCGTAGTAGCCTGGAGCTGCTGTCCCCCAATCTCTGATGCTCCCGCGGTGCTTGACATCGGACCCATCGGACTCATCGGACCTATAAGAAAACAAGCGGTTTTTGAACGAATTTGAACGGGGTGTGGCGGATTGCCGGGGGATTTACGTTACATCGATTTTTGTGGAATTGTACGGGAAAGATTGGGCGATGTTTAGGGAATGTATGTTTATGCGGTTATCTTTTGCATTTAGATTAGGATATGTTCCAAATTGCATTCATGATGACAATGTTGTTGCAGATGGCGGATTTGTATTGTAGTTTTGCGGCCGATTACTTTATAGGGCAGACCTGTTTAGATAATCCAATAATCCTTTTTCACTGTTTGTTGAAACCTAATTACTATGGACCAGGTTATGGTTAATAGGATGATCAGAGTCCTGTATCTGCTTGCGGACAATCTGAATCATACCGTCGATGAGATTGCTAATAAGGCACAGACCAGCCAAAGGACTGTGTACCGTTACCTGCAGGCATTCAAGGATGCGGGCCTGAAGGTTATCTGCCGTTACGGCTCCGTCTATAAGATAGAGAAGTGGTGGCAGGCATGGGATGAGAAGAAACCCACCAGGCAAAATACCGACAGCAACAATATCAATCAGGAGCCCGGCATAGTGCTGCAGCGCCCACTGCAGGACTTGAAGCGCCCGGACGGGACGTATGAGCTGCTGGAGCAGTTCAACGACAAGGGGTTCATGAATGACATGCCCTACCTGCAGAAGTGCGTGGCCAACGTGGACCTGCTGGTGACTGCCTCCAGCCGCCACAAGAAGGTGCTGCTGAAGAGCTACGCATCAAACGACTGGAACCGGTTCTGCACCCGTACGATTGAACCCTACGACTTACCGTTCTACTACAACTTTGTGTGGGCCTACGACTGCGAGCTGAAGCGCAACATACTGCTGCGCGTAAGCCGCATGGACGAAATCCGGATTCTGGACGAGGACTGGCAGAACGAGGAGCAGCATAGGAAACAGAACATGGACGCCTGGGGCTGCTACGGCTGGCGGACATATCCCATCACCCTGAGGATAACGATGAAGGTAAGGAACCTGCTGGAGGAGGCCTATCCCATGAGCATGATGACCATGGAGCCCGACCCCCAGAGCGAGGACGGCAGCCACTGGATCCTGAAGACCGAGGTGTGCAGCTTTAGCGGCGTGGCCCAGTTCATAATGGGGCTGATTAAGGAGGTGGAGATACTGGAGGGCGAAGGCCTGAAGCGCCACCTGAAGAAGAAGCTTCTGGAAACCCAGGAAATAATAGACCGACTGTGAAGAGAGTCGGCCGACAGCAAACAGATAGCCTCATGGACTATTTGTTATTCATAGTATTAGATTTAAGAAACCGGTAAGCCCCTGGAGTTTATGTGACTTCGACAATCTATTGGGAGGTGGATCCTCTCAAGAACTCCGGGGGAGCCGGTTATGGGTGGGGCCTGCGCGGGATGCGTGGGCTTTGCTGTTTCTGAATAAGATTGTTATTGATTTTGCTTACCTTTGTAAATACGTTAGAAACCTAGTTACAGCCCTATGTTATTCCTTTACATTATCCTACTGGCGGTGGTGATTTACGTTGCCATCAGGATTAGTCTGCGGGTAAAGGAAAAACGTAAACAGAAGAGGCTTGAGACTATTAATACGCTGTTTCCTGCGGTGGATGCTGCGTTTAATGACATTATAGGATATTTCAACTTTGGGCACTATCTGACGGAGTCCGAGAGGCTGGCCATTGAGGACAAATACTCCGGACTGGAGAAGGAGGTGCGGCATCTGATTGGGAGCAATGAGCTGCTGGAGTCTGAGCATCAGGAATGCTTCAACAGGTTCCACAAGGCAATGAATGATACCAGGTTCTACAAGCTGGAGAACAATGACGGGTTCAAGGTTAAGCAGCTGGCCATGTGCAAGGATTACTTTGACAGCGTGTTGGCCTACCCCTTGGATGAGCAGCAGCGGGATGCTGTGGTTACTCTGGAGGATAATGTGCTCGTGATAAGCAGTGCCGGCAGCGGCAAGACTATGACCACTGTGGGCAAGGTACGCTACCTGATAGACGTCCAGAAGGTGCGTCCGGAGAAGATTCTGCTTATCACATTTACGAGGAAAGCAGCTGAGTCCCTTTCCGAGAGAATTGGTGTTAAGAGCGTGAAGTGCCGGACATTCCATAAACTGGCACTGGAGATTATCGGTGAGGCTACCGGTAAGAAGCCCAGCATCACAGACCAGGACTTCTCTGTTCAGGTTTATCACAGGCTTATGGAGGATCCTGATTATAAGATGACCATCATTGACTATATCAACCGCTCACGCTATAAGGGCAAGAGCCAATTTGATTACTCATCGATGGAGGAATATATGCAGGACCGCCAGAAGTATGGCATTCAGGCCAACTATAATGATATGGACGGCAACCCGATATTCTGCAAGTCGGATGAAGAGAACCAGATCTGCGATTTCCTTGGTGCCAGAGGTGTGAAATTCCGTTACGAAGAGCGCTATGAGAAGGACGTGTTTGACGCCAGCCACAGGCAATACGTACCGGACTTCTCTATATATGTGAAGGATGCTAAGGGCAAGACCAAGCGTTTATATCTGGAACACTTTGGCATCAATAAGGAAGGCAGATGCCCGGCATGGTATAGTGCCGAGGATGAGCAGAATTATCTGGAGGGCATCAAGTGGAAACGCTACACGCATAGCGTAAATAACACTATCCTGCTTGAAACGACCAGTGCTGACTTCCAGAGCGGTGAGGTATTCAGGAAACTTACCGATATGCTATACAAGCACGGTGTTGTGTACAGCGACACCCGCAGCGCAAACGTATCGCATGAGTTGCAGAAGCAGGAAGAAACCATCCTGAACCTTCTGACATCCTTCAACTTTCTGCTCAAGTCCAGGAACCGT
>DBYG01000022.1 GCA_002310175.1 Bacteroidales bacterium UBA1192 | reverse complement strand
GCCAATGCCGAGAACAAGAACAACATACGTTGGAACTTTACCAAATTCCTGATTTCGACCGATGGCAAAGTGCTCAAACGCTTTGAATCCGGCGACAAGATGACCGATGTAGAAGCCGCTGTTGCACAAGCTCTCAAGACCGAAAAATAAAATGTGGAAAAGGGGAAATCCCCTTTTTCACATTTATGGACAGACGGGTCTGATAGATCGGCCTTCGTTGCGGTATGTGCCGTTACCCATAGTAGCATCACAGCAAAGGGAGATTCCCCATGCGTGTTCCGATTTATTCACCACCGGCCATTCATCACCCAAAATGAGTGTGCTTGACCAGTATTGGCCCCATGCCGGGTATTCGCCTTCACGAAGCGTTGATTTATCCAAGTATACATTGAAGGGCATAAAGATGGAGCGGTCTTCAAATCCGGGAACCTTACTCGTTACACGGTATCCCTCAACGCCGTTCAGGGTTGTATAGGTCCAGGAACACTGATTAAGCAATTCCTGCATCTCATTCCAAGTGGGCATACGCCAATCGCCGCCCCAATTGACATGGGCCACGTCATCTTCCGGGTCTAAAATGGTCTTACCGTCTGTATCGTTATACTTGGAGTATTTATATCTATTACCGTCTATACAGAACTTGTAGGTTGAGAAACTGTAATCTGTTTTTGGCTCGGTCTCACCCCAGGCGTACATACCGCCTACTTCTTCCGGTTTATTGGCCCCCACGTTACATATGGCCCATTTAACACTCAGGCCAAGATCCACATATTCATGAGCAGTAAAAAATGGCTTACCATTTACAAGAATTCTCTGTATGGTTTTACCGTTTACCGTGATATTACCGTTACTGTCTATCTGCGCACCGGGAAGCTTGCGGACAAGGTCCTCAAGCGATGAACTACCTTCAGGAGCAGCATAACGGGCTGTGTTGAACGAGACAGAATCATTAACTTTAACTGTCTGGACCTTTGCCACAACAGCCGATACTGCCTGCTCGGACAATTTATCCTGAGCAACAAGATTATCCGGGACAACAGTTTTAAATGGCTGCAGAATCAGCAACAGCAACACAGCAGCCGCTGCAGGGATTAATATGGATGCAGCAAGAATCCTGCGACGCTTTCTTGCGGCACGTTCATGTGCTGCACGCCTGGAAAGGAAATCATTCCAGTCAGACTCCGGCAGCTCTGCCTTTCGGCTCAACTGACGTTCTTTAATTATGTCTTCCCAATCCTTCATAGTCCTGTCTTGTCTATATAGTTCATCAATGCCTTCTTAAGGCTGGCGCGGGCTTTGGCCAGAACCGATGTGGAAGTCCTCTCCGTTATGCCCAATGCCCGGGCAATATCGTGATGGCTGTATCCGTCAATGCAATACATATTGAACACCGTACGCCTTACCGGAGGCAATTCAGCTATCAGTTTATCAAGTACACCGTCAGGTATCTTCCTGACTGATTCAGCATCGGGCTCCAAAGCAATCTCCAACTCATCCCCGCTAACCTGTTCAAATGGTATCTGCCTGAACCGGGAGCTCTCTTTAAGGCGGTTGATAGCCATATTGACGGTAATCCTGCTAAGCCATGCATAAAGTGAACCTTCGCTCACATATCGGAAAGACTTGAAGTTATCCATTGCCTTGATCATACAGTCATGCATCAGGTCTCGCGCCTCCTCCCTGTCTTCAATGTATCTGAGACATATTGCATAGAGTCTTGATGAATATCTGGCATAAAGCTCCCCTTGTGCATCCCTATCATTACGGACGCACCCCAAAGCCAGTTCCTGCTCTGTTAGGAAGCTTTTCTTCATCACTATTTCAAGCCTTTCCGCTAAATAAACCGTAATTTACTGAAAATGCGTCTTGCAATATAGAAAAAAATACTTATGTGCCAATAAATTTGCCGATATCGGCAAGAATCACCATATTTGCAGCCGGAATAAAAGTTATTTTGCCGATAAAAGGAAATGGATTACATAACTGTCAGTCAATTTGCCGATGAACACGGCATATCAGAACGCACCGTCAGGAACTGGTGCGCAGCAGGAAAGATTGAAGGAGCCTTTCTGTCAGGAAAGACCTGGAACCTCCCTGCCGACACTTCGGTCCCCCGAAAAGGCAAACGTCAATTATCCCCACTCCTGAAGCGGCTAATCCAGGAGAAGGAAGGAAAGATAAACGGCGGAATCTATCATCGGACCCAGATTGACCTCACATACAATTCAAATCATATGGAGGGAAGCCGTCTGACACATGAGCAGACCAGATACATTTTTGAGACCAATACAATAGGCATAACAGATGAAACCGTGAATGTGGACGATATTCTGGAGACCACCAATCACTTCAGGTGCATAGACCTGATCATAGACAAGGCACAGGACAAGCTGTCAGAATCCCTGATAAAGGAATTGCACCGCATACTCAAGTCCGGAACCTCAGACAGCCGCAAATCATGGTTTAATGTGGGGGAATACAAGCAACTGCCCAATGAGGTTGGAGGTGAAATGACCTGTCCGCCCCAGGATGTCCACGCCCGCATGAAATCCCTGTTATCCGCTTATAACGCAATACAGGACAAGACGCTCCGGGATATCCTGGACTTTCATCATAAGTTTGAATCCATACATCCCTTCCAGGACGGTAACGGCCGCGTGGGACGTCTTATCATGTTCAAGGAGTGCCTGGCCTACGGAATAGTGCCATTCATAATAACCGATGAACTGAAGCTCTTCTACTACCGGGGACTCCGTGAATGGGGGCACATAGACGGCTACCTGACCGACACTTGCCTGACCGCCCAGGACAATTACAGACTACTGCTGGACTACTTCAAAATCAGGTATTGACCAACAAATGGTGAACACCATCCACCACGGCGAGAACCGGGGTGACAAGGATGTCATACTATACATGTTCTACCTATCACAGAAAGACTCCCTGCTGGCCGTACAGCATCCGGAGATACCGCTGGAGTGACACAGGGATGCGATACAGGGATGCGATCCTACTGTGTCAAATAATCATGCGTTTTGTCTTTTATAAAAGATAAAATTACTTTTTTACGCAAAATTTCATCTATAAAAGACAAAAACGTTATAAATCTATGTCCAGGCGCTGAGTTATGAGGAGTTTATGCTGTTCCATCGGCTGACCGACTCTGACGATACTCTGGCCAAGTATATCCGGTTGGGCGGTCTGCCTGGATTGGTAAAAATGGGACTTGACGAGCAGGATGCCCGTGAGTACCAGCAGGATGTATATCACACAGTGTTACTGAAGGATGTGATTATGAGGAATAATATCCGTAACGTGCCGTTCCTGGAGAATCTGGTCCGCTTTCTGGCCGACAATGCCGGCAAGATCATCTCCGCCAACAGCATTGCCAAATACATGAGGTCACAGGGCGACAACGTGACCTCTACGGCCATCATAAACTATACAAAGATGCTCTGTGAAGTAACTGACACAGGGAAACGATACTTCTGTGTCAGAAATCAAACACCCAGTTGGCGGGTCTCTTGTCAATACGGAGCAGATAATACTCGCGGTACGGATCCTGGAGCTGTGATGCATATTTCCCAGTCAGGTTTTTGATGTCGTCCAGTTTGGACTTGATTCTTTCAATGTCTTTATAGCCGATGGCATTGTATATGACATCGAACAGATTTACCAGGGCTGCGTTGTTTCCATCATGCGGTGACCAGCAGTATGCACCGTAATTCCTACTGTAGAACCGGAATGTTGTACCGTCTAATCCCACAGATGATATATTCCCTGTGCCGTTTTTCAATGCTTCCAACTCCATCTTCATCCACTCTTTGTCCGGAAGGTTCGTGGCCGAAAACACCGCTGCATCAATCAAAGTCCTTATCTGATAAGCCATATCCTCATCTATTATAAGAACATGTGGATCCTGCTGGTTCTGGACCGTCAGTTTAAGACTGAATTCATTTGTCTTGGTATTGCACCAGCACTGGATTTCATAACTCTCGGCAAAAGATGGTTCCACCTTCTCACCCCAGCACAGCACATTATCCCCGCTGCGTGAAATCTTACCTTTGTAATCACATGGCTTGAGATACTCATTGGTCCGTTGCGACATTACGGGCAACGCCAGGGTCAGCATCAGACCTATTACGGCCAGTTTGAAACTCTTATTCATAATCATTGTATTTTTTGCAGTCCGATAACATAATTCGATATCTCAACGGGAGCGGTAAAGGTTGTGTATCCGTTCAGTGAAACCTTAAGCGTATTACCAGGCTTTACTATTGTCAGTTTGAACTGTCCATTCTCTGTTTTGGTACTGGCCACTACATCGCCGTCACTGTCAATCTCCTCTACCGGCACTCCTCCGGGATTACCCCAATTACCCAATGATACACGGCCGCTTATCACATCGCCCGGTTTAAGAGTGCAGGCTGCGGGTTTGAGTCTTATCTGATATGTACCGCGGTCAAAAGGCAATGTCTGCGTCTCATACCCTTCGGCCTCAAATGAAATCTTGTTGTTTACATCACTGATTTTGATCATATCAAAGAATCCGTCACCGCCTGCATACCATTCCATTACAGCACGCCCCACAACATCACGCTCACACGCCTTGACGTCACGATACTGAATAGGATTCCCGGCCTCATCCAGAATAAAGCCGTTCACTCTGCCTCCTGTAGTGGGAACTGTTTCTATCGGCTTGCGTCTCTCTTCATTCATCTGCCTGATCCTGGGATCATTCTGCAAACTCTCAATCCCTATCATTCTGTTCGTCTCTTCTATCTCCTTAAGCCTCTGGGCCTGGTCAGGAGGTAGTTCCTGAGCCGACACTGAACACACAACTGCAAACAAGCTGAATGCAGCACAACTTAAAACAAAGGATAATCTATTCATATTACTGTATTTAATAATTTGCAATAATTGGTCTTGGTTGTCTATTATCTAAACAATAATATTCTGAAAATACGTCTCCAGTTAAAGAACTAATTTCATTTTTATTGATTCTAACACAGGGAACTGATCCTTTTGTGTCAGTTTTGTTGATTCCGGTACAAATGTAAATGCAGACATACTGTCAAAACAACAAACAGGCGTTGCAAACCCGTTGCAAAATGTGTTTCCCTAAAAAACCTCCCAGTACCACTGGCACAGGGATACTATCACTTTGTGTCATGTGTCAAGAAATAAGTATTTTTGCAGCCGATTAGGACTCAACCGTTTATGAAGAAGCGCAAATGGACATACAAGCTGTTAGTAAGGCTACCCCTACTCTTTATAGCCTTCAGCTTTGCCCTGGTGCTTCT
>DBYG01000011.1 GCA_002310175.1 Bacteroidales bacterium UBA1192 | reverse complement strand
TCATAGACCAGCTGCTCGTTGAACGATGCACCCATACCTATTGGCTGGGGGAACACCGTGTAGCCACCCTGACGCACACCGTGGCAGGCTTCTGACCACCAGTTATAGGAGGGGATTCCAAGACGGTCCACCGAAATGGACTTGTTCATGATAAGTCCCACTTTCTCCTCCGGAGTAAGCAGCGACATAAGGTTATCGACACGCTTGTCAACCTTGAGATTAGGGTTCTGGAAAGGATACTCATACTTTCCACCGCCGCAGGATGCCAAGGCAAATGACATCACGGCCAGAATAATTAAGGTTTTTTTCATAATAAATATTTAATAATCTAAGAACATTTTCTGCCGACCCAGATACGCATTTCACACATCCAACTGCAAATATAATAAGTATCCATCTGAATTCCTATAATTAAAATAACAAAAAACCAATATGAAAACATGTAACAAAAACAAACCCCTTGTGCCATGTCGCCGGATTTACTGAAATTTGCAGTGGAAAACAATACTGCCATGCTTCCTGGAAGGAACATGAAATACAAATAATGTTAATGCCGTAAAAAAGCCATTGCAGTATCAGAAAAAAGATTCATCTTTGCAGCGTATTATTAAACTAAGACACTATACTACCGTTTCAAATACCTTATTATATGTTGATTGAATTAAAAAATATAAACAAGACTTATGACAACGGTCAGCCGTTGCATGTGCTCAAAGGAATTGACTTGAGCATAGAGCGCGGTGAATTCGTGTCCATCATGGGAGCATCAGGTTCCGGCAAATCCACCTTATTGAATATTCTGGGTATCCTTGACAACTATGACACAGGAGAATACCATTTGGACGGAAAACTCATCAAGAACCTGACCGAGCGTCAAGCCGCCGATTACCGTAACCGCATGATAGGTTTCATTTTCCAGTCGTTCAACCTGATTTCCTTCAAGACAGCCGTAGAGAATGTTGAATTGCCACTTTTCTATCAGGGTGTAGGCCGACGCCAGCGTCATCAGATGGCCATGGAATATCTGGACCGTTTAGGGCTCAAGGACTGGGCGACCCACTATCCAAATGAAATGTCCGGCGGGCAGAAACAACGCGTGGCCATAGCCCGTGCTTTAATTACCCGACCACAGATAATACTGGCTGATGAGCCCACTGGAGCACTTGATTCCAAGACCTCGGTCGAGGTAATGGAACTTCTGAGCAAACTTAACCGCGAGGAGAAAATTACAATAGTGGTGGTGACACATGAGAGCGGAGTGGCCAACTGCACCAATCGCATCATTCACATCAAGGACGGCATAATCGGGCAGATTGAGGATAACCTTCTGCATAACTCATCGGCTTTCGGTACAACAACCATAATGAAGTGAAACCATGCATGACCTTATAACCGAAATATGGGAAAGCGTAAGACGCAACAAGTTGCGTACCAGCCTGACCGGATTCTCCGTAGCATGGGGTATCTTCATGATAATAGTACTTCTTGGAGCCGGCAACGGACTGATGAACTCCTTTGAGCAGGACAGCGAAGGGTTTGCCACAAACACAATGGATATATTCCCGAACATAACCTCAAAGCCCTATCAGGGATACAAGAAGGGACGCATTATGCAGCTAAACGAACAGGACATGAACCTTTTGGCTAGGCAGTTCCCCGAAATAATAGACCAGGTTACCACATCGGTATCCAAGAGCGGGTTCACCCTGAGCTATAAAAAGAAATATCTCACCGGAATGAGTCTGAACGGGACATTCCCTGGCCATGCAACCATGAACCGTATAAATATTCTTACAGGACGATTCATAAATAACCTTGACATAGCCGAGAAACGCAAAGTGGTAGTGATAACCCACTTGCTTGCCAAGAATCTTCTGGAAGGCAGGACAGACTATGAAGCGTTACTGGGAAAGAGAGTCAAGGTTGGCAACCTGATGTTTACTATAGTGGGAGTGCGTCATACCGATGAGAACCGCAATGACCGTGACCTTTACATACCGTTCACAACGGCCAAGACAATTTTTGGCATGAACAGCGACCTGGACGAGATATCGTTCACTTTCAACGGACTGGAATCGGAGGAGGAGAACGAGGCTTTTGAGAAACGTATAAAACAGATTCTAAACAGCCGGCACAGTGCCGCTCCCGATGACGAGAGTTCATATTACATATGGAACCAGTTTACACAGAACATGCAGATGAACAAGGGTCGGAACATACTCAACACAGGTCTATGGATTGTAGGCATGTTCACATTGCTGGGAGGTGTAGTAGGTGTAAGCAACATCATGCTCATAACCGTGAAGGAGCGTACGCACGAATTTGGCATACGCAAGGCAATAGGCGCAAAGCCCTGGAGCATAACTAAACTGATAATAGCCGAGAGTGTGGCCATAACCGCCCTGTTCGGTTACATAGGAATGGTGTTGGGCATGATAGCCTGTATTGTAATGGACCAGACCATTGGACAGGAGTCAATGGATTTGTTCGGATATAGTGTCCGGTTGCTGGTCAACCCTACGGTCGGTATGAGCGAAGCCATAAAATCAACGGTATTGCTTGTGGTTGCAGGAACGGTTGCAGGATTGTTCCCCGCAGTAAAGGCCGCCCGGGTTAGACCTATCGAAGCACTTAGAGCAGACTGATTATGAGATTCGATATAGATTCATTAAGAGAGACGGCCGATTCCTTGACAAGGAACCGTCGCCGTACCATACTTACCGGATTTGGAGTATTCTGGGGTCTGTTCATGCTGCTCTTCATGATAGGCGGCGGACAGGGGCTGAAAGGAGTGTTAGAGAAGAATTTCGGCGGATTTGCATCAAACACGATGGTCCTGATATCCTCCAATACATCCAAGCCCTACAAAGGACTGCCGGAAGGACGCTACTGGAACCTGACCAATACAGATATAGACCGTCTGAAGATGATGGTACCGGAACTGGATGTGGTATCACCCATGATAAGCGGATGGGGCAACAAAGTAGAGTACGGGGACAACTCCACGGATGTAAACATCAAAGGAGTACATTCAGAATACCAGAAGATAGAACAACCCAAGATGCGTTACGGCCGGTATCTTAACGAGACCGACATACGTCTGGAACGCAAGGTCTGCGTGATAGGCAAGCGTATTTATCAGGCCCTGTTTCCCGACGGCGGTGATCCCTGCGGCAAGTTCGTGAAGGCCGGTGACCTGTACTTCCAGATTGTGGGAGTGGATTTCAACACAAGCAACATAAGCATTAACGGAGACGCCAGCAGGGCGTTGATTATCCCGGTATCGCTTGCGGCCAGGATATTCAACAGAGGCAACAATATTGATATAATCTGCGTGACTGCCAAGGGCGGTGTACACACCAGTATCCTTGAACCGCGCATACGCTCCATCATGGCCCGTCAACATATATTTGACCCTGAGGACAACGAGGCCATGATGATTCTGAATACCGAGGAGATATTCATGATCATTGACAACCTGTTCCGCGGTCTGAACTTCCTGATTTGGCTGGTTGGGCTTGGCACACTGCTTGCCGGATGCATAGGAGTGAGCAACATCATGATGGTGACAGTTAAGGAGCGTACCACAGAAATAGGCATACGACGCGCCATCGGTGCAATGCCGGGCGAAATCCTTACCCAGATCATCACTGAAAGCATAGCCCTCACCCTTGCAGCCGGAAGTGCCGGAATAGTGTTTGCGGTAATGCTGCTCAACATTTTTGAGAAAGCGGTTAAAGACGGTACGGCATTCCAGATATCATTCCACACCGCGATAGTGGCAGCCTTGCTGCTGGCGGCACTGGGAGCTCTTGCAGGACTGGCTCCTGCACTCCGTGCAATGGCTGTAAAACCCGTGGATGCCATGCGTGACGAATAAACAATAAACGAAAACGAATAATAAAGACAGATATGAAAAAAGTAATCAAGTACATTGTGTTTGCAGTTATTGCTGCAGTTCTAGTGGGGACATTCGTATTCCTTTACAGGAAATCCAAACCTGAGGAAATCCGTTACCAGGAATTCACCGCATCTAAACAGGATATAGCACGCACCACAGTGCTTACCGGCAAGATCGTACCCAGGAATGAAGTAAATATCAAGCCGCAGATAAATGGCATCATAGCCGAGATTTTCAAGGAGGCAGGACAGATGGTACAGAAAGGTGAGGTGATAGCACGTCTAACCGTTATCCCCGACATGAACTCACTATCAGCGGCACAGAGCCGCGTACGCCTGTCGGAAATAAACCTGAAGCAGGCCAGGACCAACCATGAACGTGAAAAGGCTCTGTATGAAAAGAACCTTATTAGCGCCGAGGAGTATGAAAAGGTAGAGCAGGCCCTGAATCAGGCACAGGAGGAGTATGCCGCATCACAGGAGTCGCTTGAAGTGATCCGTGACGGTGTATCATCCAAGAACGCTACATCAAGTTCAACCCTTATCCGTTCCACAATAACCGGCCTGATACTTGACATACCCGTCAAGGTAGGTAACTCAGTCATCCAGGCCAACACCCTTAACGACGGTACCACCGTTGCAACCGTAGCCAACATGAACGACCTCATCTTTGAAGGTCAGGTTGACGAGACTGAGGTTGGTTCACTCTACGAGGGAATGCCCCTGACCATCACAATCGGCGCCCTGCGTGACTACTCATTCGATGCCGAGCTGGAGTATATCTCTCCCAAGGCCGTCGAGAGCAACGGAGCCAACCAGTTCAAGGTAAAGGCGGCCGTAAAGGTTGACTCGGAGCATACCATCCGTTCAGGCTACAGCGCCAACGCCCAGATAGAGCTGGAGAAAAAGGAGGGTGTACTAAGCGTCCCCGAAAGCGCACTTGAGTTCATTAAGGACGAAGCATACGTACAGGTAAAGAATGCAGAAGGAGCGTATAAACCTGTTAATGTCACCACAGGTATAAGCGACGGAGTCAACATAGAGATAAAAGACGGCATAAACGAAGGTGATGTGGTACGCGGTCCGCGCATCATAGAGGATGAGGATGCAAAGACTCCTGCCGACGAAGATAATACATCGGACGAGGAGACTTCCGAGAGCGATGAATAACAGGAAAGTTGTATAGTTTAAACAACAGGATTATGAAAACAACAGGAATAAGAACAGCACTTGCGGCACTCCTGATATGCAGCACAGCACAAGCCACAGAAAACTGGACGTTGCAGCAATGTATAGACTACGCGCTTGAGAACAACATACAGATTCGTCAAAGCGAGATAGCAGCCAGCCAGCGAGACATCGACTATAATACCGCCCGCAACAACCGTCTGCCCGGAGTATCGGCAGGAGCATCGCAGAACTGGTCGTTCGGACGAGGACTTACAGCCAACAACACATACGACAACACTAACACCACAAGTACCTCATTCAATATTGGAACAGACGTGACCCTGTTCGCAGGCCGCCGCATGGCCAGCAATGTCAAGTTGGCCGAGCTCAGCCTTGAGGCCGCGAAATCTGACCTGGAGCGCATCAAGGACGATGTCAGGGTATCAGTAGCGCAGGCCTTCATCCAGATTGTGTATGACCGCAGCATACTCGATGTCGCCCGCAACCAAGTGACGATTGACTCCATGCAGGTGGAGCGTCTGACGGCCCTCGCAGCCATAGGCAAGGCAAGCAACGCCGAGGTCGCATCACAGAACGCCACACTGGCACAGAGCCGTCTGTCGGTCACACAGGCCGAGAACAACCTTAACCTGGCCATTCTCACTCTTACCCAGCTGCTCGAACTGCCATCGCCCGAGGGGTTCGCAATCAGCGAACCGGACACAAGGAATCTTGAATTCGCCATTCCCGACAATCCCGAGATAATTTACGAGCAGGCTCTTGGAATCAAGCCTTCCATCAAGAGCGAAGAGCTACGCTTAGAGCAGACCGGGACCAACATCGGGATTGCCAAAGGCGGTTTCCTCCCCACCCTCTCATTTAGCGCAGGCGCAGGAACCAACTACTATACCACCTCCAAATTCAAGTCCGATGCGTTCGGTGACCAGATAAAGAACAACTTCAGCCAGTATATAGGGCTGAACCTGAGCATTCCAGTGTTCACACGCAACTCCAACCGCAACAACCTGCGGTCTGCCAGACTGAGCCAGATAAACCAGCAGATGCAGCTGGACAATGCCAGGAAACAACTCTACAAAGAGATACAGCAAGCCTATTACAATGCTGTAGCTTCCAAGAGCCGGTATGAGAGTAGCCAGTCCGTGGAGAGCAGTGCACAGGAATCATTCGATCTAATGCAGGCCAAATATGAGGGAGGGAAAGCAAACATAACGGAGTTTAACGAGTCCAAGAACCGGCTCGTCACAGCCCAGGCTGATGTGCTCAAGTACCGCTATGAGTACCTCTTCAACACCGCCCTTTTAGAGTTTTACCGCAACAGCGTTTTCGAGCTCTAATAATACCGGTAGAACAGCGCAATGCTCTCCATGCCCCCGAAGAACTGCCTCAAAAGGTAGCTCTCATTAGGACTGTGGATTGTGTCACGCTCCAGACCGAAACCCATAAGCAGCGGATCCAGACCAAGCACCTTCTGGAACTCAGCCAGGATGGGAATGCTGCCGCCGCCACGGCTCGGGACCGGTTCTATCCCATACACCTCGGCTATGGCACGTGAAGCGGCCTTGTATGCAGCCGATGAAATCGGGATCAGGAAACCGTCGCCGCTCTCAAACGGCGTAACCTCCACCTTGACGTACGGAGGTGCAATACTGAGGAAATGTTTCATGAACAGTTCAGAGATTTCCGCGCTTGTCTGGTTAGGAACCAGTCGCATGGAAATCTTGGCGTGAGCCTCGCTGGGAAGCACTGTCTTGGCGCCCTGTCCCGTATATCCTCCCCATATACCGCATACATCGAGCGAAGGCCTGATTCCGGTACGCTCCAGCGTGGTGTAACCCTTCTCGCCCTTGACCTCCCTGATATCAAGGAATGCCTTGTACTCGTCCATATCGAACGGGGCACGGGCCAGCATGGCGCGCTCATCACTGTTCAGCTCCACCACCTTGTCATAGAATCCGGGCACGGTTATGCGGCCATCCTTGTCGATAAGTGACGATATCATATCGCACAGCACATTGATTGGATTGGCCACAGCCCCGCCGTAATGGCCTGAGTGCAGGTCCTTGTTCGGTCCGGTAACCTTGACCTCAAGATAAGCCAGGCCACGCATTCCGCAGTTTATTGACGGCACCTTGTCCGATATCATCGTGGTGTCCGACACCAGACAGATATCGGCAGCAAGCAACTCCCTGTTTGTCTTTATGAATTCAGGAAGCGAAGGGCTGCCTATCTCTTCCTCCCCCTCGAAAATGAACTTGACGTTATGCCTGAGCTGTCCTGTGCGGACCAGATACTCGAACGCCTTGATGTGCATGAAAAGCTGCCCCTTGTCATCATTGGCACCACGGCACCATATAGCATCATCGTGGATTACCGGCTCAAACGGATCCGTGTTCCACTTATCCAGAGGTTCGGGCGGCTGAACATCATAGTGCCCATAAACCAGCACCGTCTTGTATGACGGATCCACTGTCTTGCGTCCGAACACCACCGGATTGCCGCTGGTAGGCATAACCTCCGCCATATCGGCACCAGCCTCAAGCAGAAGCTCTCTGAGCCGCTCTGCGCACCGCACCATATCGGCCTTGTTCTCCTGTTTGGCACTGATTGAAGGTATTCTCAATATCGAGAACAGCTCCTCAAAGAACCTCTCCCTGTTCTGTTCAATATACTTTTTCATATCATCGTTGTTATTCAATCGAATAAAGAATCTCCGAAGTATCAGGCACACCTTTTACGAATGTGTCGTGCCGGACATAACCCACCCCTTTCGAATACCAGGTCAGATTAGTCACGTCACGGTGATGTCCCGGACCGGACTCGACCTTGTGTTCCTCCACCACCATACACCGGAACGTACCTGCGGGTACGGAGACGGTCTCCTCACGCAGCACCTTCCGTTCCCACACCTTCACACTGTATGTAAGCGGCCCCACTTTGGTCCGGGCAACAACCGGAGGCAGCGTATCACCAGGCTGCATATCGGCCGGCAGGACGGACAGAGTGCCGCTGCCAGTAGCGTTCAACCCCACACGCGCCTTCACGTATGAAGCCATCGCTTCGCCCATATCGGCCGATACATCACCAGCTTTCACGGTAAAATGCTCTATTACGTCCGATTTGTATAGCGGCTTGCCATTGTTTTTCAGAAAGGCCGATGATGTGGCTATCATCCTGAGCGGGCCAGTATCCTCCGAACGCGTGACTGTCAGAACATGACGCCAACGGAAACTGCCGTCCATGACCTCCTTCCTCACATATTCCAGTCTGGCGCCTTCCCTTTCACAGATATAGCCTTGCGGATAAACCATTCCGGATGGCATAACCATCAGCAAAAACAATGTCAGTCTCTTTAACATCATGCCGGAAGTTGTATATCACAAATATACGGGGAATTTTGGTCGGATAAAACAAATAACATACTTTTGTGACCTATACAAGTTTAACCTAACAAGCCAATCAAGATGAAAAGAACTCTCATTTTACTGTTTGCAGCTACTCTGCTTGCAGTTCCTACTCAAGCACAGCTCCTTAACCGCCTTACTGAAAAAGCTGTAAAGGCAGCTGAAAAAGGTGTAGAGAAAGCTGTTACCAAATCTGTCGAGAAGACTACTGAAAAAGCGGCTGAGAAGGCATTGGGCGCTGCCGAGAAAGCAGTAGATGCTCAAGTCAACAGGGGCGTGAGTGCCCTTAACGAGTCAACAAACGAATTGAACGCATCCATTCAGGAAGCTAACCGCGTCAATGATTCCATACGCAAGGCCAATGGTCTGGATGCCCAGGCCGCAGCCGGTCTTGGAGGACTTGTCGGTTCCTATATGACACTTATGGGTGCAGGTACGCCCAAATACGAGGACAAGGGTGATGAAGTGCTTCTCTCATGGGATTACGTAGGCTTCAAACTGGAGTGGCTTGCCAAATTCAAGGGTGACAACTGCAATGAATCCAAGTTGATGTACACATTCCAGACTCCTGAGCTGGCAACCCAGTATTACCGCGAGCAGATAGCCGACCTTGAGAAAGATGACGCCAAGCTGTGGTCTGTCAAGGACAAGATTGTAACCCAGGACAACACAGCCGAGTACAAAGGCCAGGACAAGATTGCCGTAAAGGCCGCCATGCAACAGATTGTACTCTCCATGGGCGGAAAACTCGAATAACCAATTACCCAAACTTAATTATAAGAAAGATGAAAAGATTTCTGTTAGTCGGCGCTATAGCCGCAGCATTCGCAATGGTTTCTTGCGACGAGGTCAAAGAAGCTATTGATGATATCCAGAAGGATAATGAACCCACATACGTAGAGTCCAAAGATGGCTTGACCATAACTGTCTCTTATGCCAAGAACGGTATCAGCGGAGAGACCATAGCCAAGTTCAAGGTTGACAAGAGCGGAGAGCAGCACTACCTGAGTGACACTGTCTGCACCTCTTTCATAAGCAAGACCTCTTATGTTTCTGAGGCTGTTGCAAAAAGAGCATACGAAGAGTTGAAACCTGAGAGCGACGAGCAGACCGAGATAACCTATGACGACAAAAAGACCATTACCGTTGATTACAAGGATTATGTCGGATTCGAGAAACCGATGGCAGTCTGGGCCCTCCAGTCCATACTTGAAACTTATAAGATGATTTATTCAGGTTCAAGCCAGATTACTGACATTGGACAGAAATAAACCTGCATACAAATATCAGACAGAAAGAGGCTGACATTCCGTTCAGCCTCTTTCTGTTTTAATAATCCGGGATCATTTTCCGGGAACTATCAGTACGCAGGCTCCGCCTCCGGGAGCAAGCTTGAGTTCAAGCACGGACTTCCTGTTCACAGTCTGCGGAGCCTCAGTCCTGTATGTCTCGCGGTTGGTGCGGTAGTGGGTATCATCGGCATCGGTGCTGACGGTAGCCGTGAAGTTACCCTTACCCAGGAAACTCAGGGGAACCTCAATCTCACGCTCATCCTCGTTAGTTGCGGCACCTATAAGCCAGTCACCGTCCTTGTTCCGGCGAGCCATCACGATGTACTCACCTATCTCGCCAGCCAGAGTGATGCTCTCCTGCCAAGGCTGTTTCTCGGCACTCAGAAACTCCAGCAAAGCAGGATACTTGCGGTAGTACTCCGGAATGTCCGGAATCACCGTAGCGCCCGACCACGTAATGAGAGTGCGTGCTATCTCACCTGTAACTGTGGAAGGTACCTCCTGGTTGTTGTCCTTACGTGTGGTACGGCCCTGATGCAGCTCCAGGAATCCGTTGTTCTGATCTATGGGGCCTGCCACCATATTCACAAAGGCCGATGTCACAAAAGTCTTGGGCTGGAATATCTGACGGCCGTCCAGCTGGGCCTTGCAGTACTCTCGTGTAACAGCATTGGGCCAGGTGCGCATCTGCCCGAACGGATGCACCGGATAGTCATGGTAATCAACCATAAGGTGATGCTTGGCGCAAAGACGGGTAATCTCCTGAGTCTTGCGGTTTTTCTCCTGTGGATTACCGTTCATGAATCCGTATTTTACGCCGCTTGCTCCCCACTCCTCATACTGCGCCAGAGTCTCCTCAATGGGATAGTTGGTGCCGGCCACATCATTCAGGTAGAGCCACACGCCCACACCCTTGTCCTTTCCGTACTGGATTATACGCTGGACATCACGCGCCTTGTCACCCTTGGTTGGATCGGAATCCTTCTCAAACTCCGGGCCGTACCAGTTGGCATCCAGTACCAGCCCTTGGAATCCCTGTTCCGATGCAAAGTCAATCATGCGCGTCCAGGAGTCATAGTTCATGCCGTAACGGTAACCGTCCCAGACTGCCCCGTCAATGCGCCAGTCCCACAGGTAAACGCCGGGACGTACCCAGCTGAAATCACCCTCGGGCTCGGGGTTGAGAAGCTCCAGCAGATGTGAATCCACCAGCTCACCCGGAGTCTTGCCCACCATCAGCACACGCCATGCGCCATTGAACATAGGGAGATCACAAGCTATCTTCTCTGGTATCACGCTGAACTTTGCAGAACCGGTTTCCGACTTAAGCCGCATGGGCCATCCATCTTTGGGCAGATCAGCTTCATGAAGTGCAAGGTATCTGTCATCAGCCGCCTTTATCGTCATGAGTGGCAGTCTTTCGCCGTTTGCATCAGAGAGTTTTTCAGGACCTATGTTATGTCGTTCCCCATTGTAATACCAGGCTGTATAATCACCTGAGAAGTTGAAATCGGTCTTTTCATAACCAATATGGTCAAACCAGCTGTTCCTGAATGCTACGCCATCATTATAGACAAGTATATCAAGTATCATCCTGGTGCCTGACACCGTCAGGAAATCCAGGGTCCAGGATGAACAGACATCCTTAACGACCTGACGCTTACCCCATATAGGCCTCCATTCGTCCTTAATCTTTACGGGTTTCCCGGACATAGGGGTCATTTGTTTCATCTTTTCGGCCGTACCTTCCTGAGCCTTTGAGTAGCCCATCCCCGACCAGTCAATGACATCCATTCCGTTTACCGTAACCTTATAGACAAGATTCTGGTCCTCATTGACTTTGAAACTGAAACAGATTTTCCTGTCAGGTGATTTTACCTCATAAACCTTACTCTCGGCACATATCCGGCAAAGGAATGAAAAAGCAAGAACTGCCAGCAAAAAGACTCTTCTCATAATCGGTTTCGTTTTTTCTTCAAAGTTAATGGAAAATCGGCTAATTGCCCAAATACTCTGGTGAATAGTTCCGAATAGCAAGAAAGGCTGAAATACTGTTTTAAATTGAATTATTGCTTGTATCAATAACACATTTGCCATATTTTTGCCAAAAAGTATTTTACAAAAAAACATAATATTATGGGGAAAAAAACAATCGCAATCATTTGGGGACTTTTTATCTGTATCATTGTCAATGGAAAAGATAAGACAAAAGAGCATACTTTCACTCATCCCTGGAGCGGCAAACGTATTGCATACATAGGCGATTCTGTAAGTGACCCTGAAGTTAAGAAAGGGGATAACATGAAACACTACTGGGATTTTCTTCAGGAATGGCTTGACACTGAACCTCTGGTGTATGCCACGAATGGTCATACTCTTCAGAACGGTTTGTCCAGTATTGACAAACTCTATGAAGAACATGGACAGGAGGTTGATGTGATTGTAGTCTTCCTGGGAACAAATGATTACAATGCATCGCTTCCTTTGGGTTCACTTTATACCGAACAGGAAAGTGAGACAGAGAGAAGTTTTGGAAATCAAAGCTATAAACAGTATGCTGTGCGCAGGACGCTTTCTCTCTCCGACAAGACTGTTTTCGGAAGAATAAATCTGGTCATGCAAAAGCTCAAGACTTTATACCCGGCAAAACAAATCGTGTTTCTGACCCCTCTCCATCGCGGATTTGCTGAATTCGGCAGTTTCAACATACAGCTTGACGAATCCTATCAGAATTCCCGTGGACTTTATATTGACGATGTTGTAAACGCCATAATCGAAGCAGGAAGAGCCTGGTCCGTTCCGGTCATTGACCTGTTTGCCATAAGCGGGCTCTCACCCACCCTACCTGAATACAAATCTTTCTTTTTTGATGCTGAGCACGACTGTCTCCATCCCAATGAATCAGGTCATGAAAGGATTGCCAGGACTCTACTCTATCAGACACTCGTAATCCCTGTATTCTGAGCCTTTTCCGTTGTCCCGCACCATATATGCGTCTTTCACGGAAAAGGCGCTATTAAAAAAAGTTAACTGCCATAGACACAACTATTAATTAAAAGCCAAATGAGTATTTTTGTAGGTTAAATGAAATACATATACTCAATTCAACATGAGCAAAACTACCAAACGTGTGCTTATTGCCTTGATCGTGATAGGCCTGACAGTATGGGGCTATATTAGTTTCAAACCCAAGAAAAACAGTGACATACCAGTTGGACCTGTTCCAGAAGCCATGAGCGGCCCGGCAGCAGCATTGGGCCGTGGAGGCCAGACCCTACTGGTACGCCACGTGGTAATGCAGCCTACCGAGCTTGCTGACGGAATCAACATCAGCGGCAGTCTAATACCCAATGAAGAGGTTAATCTTTCATTCGAAACATCAGGTAAGATTACGGGAATTTACTTTGAGGAGGGCAGCAAGGTGCGCAAGGGGCAGGTTCTGGCCAAGATAAACGATGCCCCGCTTCAGGCGCAGCTCAAGAAACTGGAGGCACAGTATCAATCTACTGAAGACCGTCTTGCCCGCCAGAGAGCGCTCTATGAAAAGGAAGCAGTGAGCAAGGAGGCTTTCCAGACTGCTGAGGCCGATTTCAACAAGCTTCAGGCCGATATTGAGGAGTGCAAGGCCAAACTGGACCAGACTGAACTCAAAGCCCCGTTCGACGGGATAATAGGTTTGCGTCAGGTAAGTGTAGGAGCATACGCATCGCCCAGCATAAATGTAGCGACCCTGACCAATACCGAGAAACTGAAAGTTGAGTTCGCCATACCCGAGCGTTACGCCGGAGTGCTACAGAACGGAGCCAGGCTCACCTTCACGGTAGAGGGTAGCGACGAGGTCTATCCGGCACAGGTCTATGCCACTAACTCAAAAGTTGACCAGGGGACAAGAACCTATCTGGTGCGTGCCATTTACAACAATGCAGGAGGCAAGTTGGTTCCCGGCCGATACGTTAGCGTAAGCCTTAATACCCGTACTTTCGAGAACACTCTGGCAGTACCCAGTGAGGCTATCATTTCAGAAATGGGGATAGACAAAGTCTTCCTTTATAAAGGAGGCAAGGCCATTCCTCAGGAAATCACCAAAGGACTTCGTACCGATGCAATGGTTCAGGTTCTGAGCGGCCTGAACGTAGGTGATACTGTAATAACAAGCGGCACTATGCAGCTACGTACCGGAATGAGGGTTGAACTGAAATAACCTGCCGCAAGATGAACATTTCAGAACTTAGCATACGGCGTCCGGTACTTGCCACAGTGCTGGTGCTCATAATAATACTGTTCGGTGTTGTGGGTTACACCAGTCTTGGTGTACGCGAATATCCGTCAGTCGATAACCCTATTATATCGGTATCAGCCTCTTACCCCGGAGCCAATGCTGAGGTTATTGAGAATCAGATAACCGAGCCGCTGGAGCAGCAGATCAACGGTATTCCAGGCATCCGCTCGCTCTCATCGGTAAGCCAGTACGGCAACAGCCGCATAACGGTTGAGTTTGAACTCTCGGTGGATCTTGAGACCGCCGCCAATGACGTGCGCGACAAGGTCTCACGTGCCCAGCGGATGCTGCCACGTGACTGTGATCCCCCCACCGTATCAAAGGCCGATGCCGATGCTATGCCCATCCTGATGGTGGCCCTGCACAGCGACAAACGTTCCCTTTTAGAGTTGAGTGAGCTGGCGGACCTTGTAGTAAAAGAGCAGCTCCAGACCATACAGGATGTCAGTTCAGTTATGATTTGGGGTGAGAAACGCTACTGTATGCGCCTGTGGCTGGATCCAGTAAAGATGTCCGGTTACGGAATCACCCCGATGGACGTAAAGAACGCCCTGGACAAGGAGAACGTGGAGCTTCCTTCCGGAACTATAGAGGGCAACACCACAGAGCTTGAGATACGTACCCTGGGCCAGATGCATACCACCGAGGAATTCAATAATCTGGTCATAAAACATGACGGTACCAAGGTAATCAGATTCAGCGATGTGGGTCAGGCAGAACTGAGCCCCCGTGACATAAAGAGCTATATGAAGATGAACGGCATTCCTATGGTGGGTGTGGCAGTAACCCCCCAGCCCGGAGCCAATCACATCAATATTGCCAACGCCGTATATGACCGCATGAAACTTATGGAGAAGGATCTGCCCGAAGATGTGGGTTATGAGTACGGTTTTGACAACACCCGTTTTATCCGTGCCAGCATCAACGAGGTAAAGACTACACTGTATGAGGCATTCATACTGGTTATCTTTATAATTTTCCTTTTCCTGCGTGACTGGCGCGTGACTCTTATCCCTGTACTGGTAATCCCGGTATCAATTGTGGGATCGTTCTTTGTAATGTATCTGCTGGGATTCAGTATCAACGTGCTCTCCATGCTTGCGGTGGTGCTGTCGGTAGGACTTGTAGTGGATGATGCCATAGTCATGACCGAGAACATATACAACCGCATAGAAAAAGGCATGACTCCGCTACAAGCCGGCATTGACGGTTCAAGGGAGATTCTGTTTGCCATCATATCCACCTCAATCACACTGCTCTGCGTATTTGTCCCTATCGTGTTCATGCAGGGTCAGACAGGCCGCCTGTTCCGCGAGTTTGCATTCGTGATAGCCGGTGCCGTGGTGATCTCAACCTTTGCCGCACTGACCTTCACTCCGATGCTCTCCACCAAGATTCTTGTCCGCCGTGAAAAGAAAAACCGTTTCTACGCGTGGTCAGAGCCTTTCTTTGACGGGCTGAACAAATATTACAGCAAGAGTCTGGAGTTTATACTTCGCAACCGCTGGATAACTCTTGCCACAATGGTACTGGCTCTGGGAGCAGCTATATGGATGTGGACTAAGACCCCATCCGAGATGGCACCTATGGAGGACCGCTCACAAGTAACAGTACGTACCCAAGGCCCCGAGGGTGTAACCTACGAATATATGCGCGACTACACTGAGCGTATAAATGATGTGGTGGATTCACTTATGCCCGATGCCAAGTTTGTGACCGCCCGCGTATCATCAGGTGGAGGTAACATACAGATCACTCTCAAGGATATTAACGAGCGCAGTTACTCACAGATGGAGGTGTTTGAGAAACTGAGCGCCGCAGTACGCCGCGAGAACGACGCCCGAGCGTTCGTACAACAGCAGTCGTCATTTTCAGGAGGTCGAGGCGGTATGCCGGTGCGATATGTGTTGCAGGCTACCAACATTGAGAAACTGCAGGATGTGCTGCCCACCTTCCTTGCCAAGGTAAATGAGAACCCAGCCTTCCAGATGGCCGATGCCGACCTAAAGTTCTCCAAGCCCGAGGTCCGCATATCAATAAACCGCGAGAAAGCCAACCTGCTGGGGGTAAGCACCAGGGACATAGCCCAAACCCTGCAATGGGGATTAAGCGGCCAGCGGATGGGATATCTGTACATGAACGGTAAACAGTATGACATAATAGGTGAGATAAACCGTCAGCAGCGTAACACCACCCAGGCCCTCAAGTCCATCTACATGCGCAGCGGAAGCGGCGATATGATACAGATGGAGAATCTGGTGGACCTCAAGGAGGATATTGCCCCACCCCGTCTGTACCGCTACAACAGATTTGTATCGGCCACAGTATCGGCCGGACTTAGTAAGGGTTATACTTTAGGTCAGGCGCTTGACGAGATGGACAAGATAGCCAAGGAGACTCTGGATGACACTTTCCGTACTGCTCTTACCGGAGAGTCCAAGGATTTCCGTGAGAGTTCCAACAGCCTCCTGTTCGCTTTCGGTCTGGCACTGCTGCTTATATATCTGATTCTGGCTGCACAGTTTGAGAGTTTCAAGGACCCGCTCATAGTCATGATCACCGTTCCTTTAGCTGTGTTCGGAGCATTGGTATTCCTACGAGGTGGAAACCAAACAATGAATATCTTCAGTGAAATAGGTATAATAATGCTTATAGGACTTGTGGCTAAGAACGGCATTTTGATTGTGGAGTTCGCCAACCAGAAACAGGAGGCCGGAGTTGACAAGTTCATTGCTATCAGGGATGCATCTATACAGCGTCTGCGTCCTATCCTCATGACCAGCACATCCACGATGCTGGGCCTTTTGCCGCTTATGTTCGCTCACGGTGAGGGCAGCGCAGGACGAGTGGCAATGGGAACAGCTGTGGTAGGCGGAATGCTCATATCAACATTCTTCACCATGTATATTGTACCTTCTGTTTACAGCTACATCTCAACTGACCGTAAAACCCGAAAGAAAAAAGAATGAAATCATCCGGAATAATCATAACCATTGCGGCTCTGACCGTTTGCATAGGTTCCAGTGCTCAGATAATGACTCTCAAGGAGTGCCTTGAAGAAGGTATCCGTGAAAGCTACCAGATCAAGCTGGTGAATATTTCCGAGGAGAAAGCCGCCAATAATGACTCATGGGCTTACGCCGGCGGAATGCCTACAGTATCAATATCAGGCGGTTATTCCGGTTCGCTGGCCAGTAATGACGCGACCCTGCGTTCCGACGGTTCCACTGTATCCAACCGCAACGTGTTGGACCACACTCTCAACGCCCAGGTGCGTGCCGACATGACTGTATTCGAGGGATTCAGCATACAGGCCAGCCGGGACCGCATGGAGGAACTTCATACCCAAGGTATCATACAGACACGCATAACTATTGAGGATTACATAGCCAGCCTGACCACCGAGTACTACAATCTGGTCAGACAAACCATTCATCTTCAAAACCTGGATTATGCCACAGCTCTTTCACGTGAGCGTCTGCGCATAACCAGCGAGCGTTACGATATGGGCGGAGACTCACGTCTGGACTATCAGCAGGCACAGGTCTATTTCAATTCTGACAGTGCCAGGAGCCTCAAACAGCACGAAGCTGTGGCATCGGCCAACATTCGCATCAACCGTCTTATGTCCAATCAGGACCTGCGTTCCGTCCATGTGGCAGCCGATACTGCCATAACCCTTCTCACAGGTCTGGACTATCAGTCTCTGTATGATGATATGATGAGGACCAACTCTTCCCTGCTGCGGGCTGAGAGTAACCGCTCTCTGGCCAGAATGGACCGCAAGGCCGTGCAATCCCGCAACTATCCGTATCTGCGTCTCAATGCTTCATACGGTCTCACGCACAATATCTATGACAACAACACATATACTGACCGCACCAACTGGGGGCCCAATTTCGGAGCCACTTTAGGTATGAACCTGATTAACGGCAAGCAACGTACACAAGAGCGGAACGCTATTCTGGACGAACTTAATGCCGATATCACAGTTGACCAGCTGGAGCTTCAGCTGAGGGCTAACCTGGATGATTTCTGGCAGGCATACTGCAACAACCTGCTCCTTCTGGAACTCCAGGAACAAAACCTCAAGACTGCACAGGAGACAATGGAGATAGCTCAGGAACGTTATATGCTCGGAAACCTGTCCGGAATAGAGATGCGCGAGGCTCAGAAATCCCTCTTGGATGCCGAAGAAAGCCTGCTCCAGGCACAGTACGACACCAAAGTATGTGAAATTTCACTCATGCAGATAAGCGGCCGCATCATGCAGTATCTGGAATAACCCGGATTTTAATAAAACCGGCATAGCCGCATCTTTAGGAAATTTCCCCCGTAATAATAGGATTTTTCCCTGACCAGAGTAATATTCCCTTATTATTTTTGCATTGGAAACAAACACAAAAACGATATGTCTAACATTTTAAAGAATACGGTTATGAAAAAGTCAGTTTTAATGATGGTTCTGCTGACAGCGTCAGTGACAACCTTTGCACAGAGGAATGACTTGTATTCAACTGGCTCTTCAGGCAAGTCCGCCTCAGTATCAGCTCCGGCCACATCGGTCGCAACGACTCCGGCTGTATCTTCAGCTCCGGCCGCTACACGGCAGATAATAGAGAATCGTGATCCCGATGAGTACAACCGCCGTTATTCTCCCGCGACAAGTGAAGTGGTATTTGATGACGGCACATACTACGATGCACCCACAGTCTATGTACATGACACCGTTTATGTGCTTGCCAACGGCGGAGGCTCATACTCCGAAGGTTATAAGGATGCAATCGATGATTACGAGAACACCTTCCGTCTGTACCGGTTCCACAGGAACGGACGCACCTACCTGGGTCTCTATGCCGACCTCATCTGGGATCTGGCTTACTGGGATTTTGTAATCTGGGACCCCGTATGGTATCGTTCCCACTATTTCAACAGGTATCTGTACACACCTTATTTCTATGACCCCTGGTTCTACGATCCTTATCCTTGGTACTACGGTGGAAGTTATTACTCATGGTACTACTACGATCCATGGCTGGACCCCTGGTATTATGATCCTTTCTATTATGGTCCCTCATACCCCCATGCCTATCTTGGCCCTGGTGCAGGACATGACAGAAGAATAGTTTCACGCGTAGAGAACTTCTCGCCTGCAAGACCTCAGGGGCGCGGATGGGACAGCGGTCTCTCCGGAAGGTCTGTAGCATCACGCGGATCATCTCTGAACAGTTCTAGAAGTACTGTTTCAAATTCCGTTGCATCCGCTGCCTCTTCAAGAAGCGTGAGCAGCGCAGCATCCAGGAGTGCATCCGCTACCACCTCAAGGAGTGCGTCTTCAGCTACTTCCAGGAGCGCGTCTTCAACCACTTCCAGGAGCGCATCACAGTCCACGGGCAACCGTTCCGTGACATCCTCCGGATCACAGGTTAGGAGCGTGGCTCCGGCAACATCAAGCCGATCTGTGTCCAACACCGGTTCAAGCAGTCGTTCTACTTCAACACAAGCCACACAGGCAACCCGTTCGACACAGTCATCGTCAACATCGACCTACAATAGGCCAAGCAGCACCAGCTCTACCCGTACCGTGACTGGCGAGAGTAGCGTTTCACGCAGCACCGGGACTTCATCGTCATCATCATATTCATCATCCGGCAGCACCAGTGCATCACGTAACGTAAGTGCAGGTTCAGCCGGCACTGTAGGGACACGTACTCCCGTAACGAATCCTACCCGCAGCTCGAGCAGCTCAAGCCGTACCATAACAAGCAGTTCAGGCAACCGTAGTGTCAGCAGCTCGTCATCACGCAGTTCAAGCAGCTCATCCAGCAGCTACAGCAGCTCATCCAGCAGCTACAGCAGCTCATCCGGCAGCTACAGTGGCTCATCCGGCAGCTACAGCGGAGGTTCGAGCAGTCGCAGTTCAGGCAGCTACAGCGGAGGTTCAAGCAGCTACAGCGGTTCCAGTGGCGGACGCAGCAGTTCAGGCGGACGTCGTTGAAAGATATGACAAACCATATGTGACTAAGAGTATTACTTTAACGATAATAAAAGTACAGCTATGAATAAGAACAGATTATATATACTGATTGCAGCTTCTGCAACACTACTTACCGCTGGTGCACAGACCTCATTTGATGCTGCCAAGCTGTTTGAGGAGGAACTCAACGGAACGGCAAGATATGTGGGAATGGGAGGTGCCATGAGTGCACTGGGCAATGACATGTCAGTGATAAGCCACAATCCGGCCGGAATAGCGACCTATCATAAGAGTGAGGTCAATGCCACTCTCTCAGGATTCGGAACATCGGTGGAGACATCGCCTTACTCCAGCCCGAACCGCCAGATTCTGGGATATGACGGATTCACCACATACTATTCTGACAATGTGAAATCAGACATAAACATGGATCTTGACAATTTTTCATTCGTAGTCAGCGGTAATGAGGGGAAGCACGGTTACATGAATTTCGGATTCTCATATCGCCGCCTACTCTATCTGGACAAGACTCTCACTTTCTATGAGTCTTTCAAAGATGGAAACGACGATGAGATCTGGTGCGATTATGAGGATCATCAGAAAAACAAGGTTAAATCATTTGATTTCAACATCTCATATAACGCCGGAGACCTATTCCATTTCGGAATAACACTGGGATTGCTTTCAACAGACACATGGTCTGAAGGTTATATAATGGACTACTATGCAAACGCCCCTGAAGGGGTGAACCAGAAATACAAACTCAATGCCGCCAAGATGAACACCGCCACAGGAAACGGATGGAATTTAGCAGCCGGTATGATAGTACGTCCAATACAGTCTCTAAGGCTCGGACTAGCTGTCAAGAGTCCCACATGGTTCAGGCAGGAGATGGGTTACTCCGATGTAATGTTCGCAAATAACCTTATTGAATATGCCAATCCGGATAAGTTTGAAAGCTATACCGACTATAACATATCTTCACCCATGGCTCTCAATCTGAGTGCAGGTTTTACCGTAGGAAAGACCGCCTTGGGATTCGAGTATGAAAACTACTTTGTGGAACGTGCATCGCTGTCAATAGGCAATAAGACAATGTCAGGACAGGGAGCCATTGATTACCAGGATTATTCAAAAATCGCATGCGGAATAGAGCAGAATATAGGAAAGCTGAGCCTTAGGGCAGGTTACAACACCACAAGCCCCATGATCAGGGAGGATGCATTGGTTTATTTGGGAGATTCGGAATTCAATGCAGGTGAGAACGGAGATCTGGGTCGTCTTGATTTCCAGACAGAGAGATTGGGAAGGGTCAGAAACTTCACTCTCGGGCTCGGCTACTGCTCTACCGTAGATGAATCAGATTCACAGTTCTATATTGATCTGGCATATATACATACCAACAGGCAGAACGGGTTCAATCTGAACCAGTATGATGATGACATAGACATCGATTATATAACAAAGAAAGACAAGTTTATGTTGACACTGGGATGGTGTTTCTGACCTGATACAAATCCGTAGTTGTTAGTTTGGCCCGGAGGCTTCAAAAGCCGTCCGGGCTTTTTTTCAGAAATGGTCCTTATCAGAATTTGCCAAGGATACGGTCCATAACCCAGTTGGTAGGTGTAGCGCTAATACCGTCACAGGTACACACTGACTTCCCGTTCAGATGGTCAACTACAGCCTGAACCAATGGAAACTGTACATGCTCGGGGTTGGGGATATCGAATTCATGCCGTCCTTCTGAATCATGTAACGCTATTGGCTGAAAGGTGAAAATGGAGAAACAGAGCATACCTTTGTCGCCCACTATCTCTATGCGGTCCTCTTTAGCGGACTCATCGGCCACGAAGCACCATGAGCCGGAGCCTACAAGCCCTGTTTCAAACTTAAAACAGGCGCTTACCGTATCCTCAGCCTGATAAAGCCCTCCACGATTGCTGCACACGCCGTAGGCATCGATTATACAACCGCACAGTTCCTGTATCATGTCAATCTGATGAGGGGCAAGGTCATAGAAATAACCTCCACCGGAAATATCGGGGATTACTCTCCATGGAAGGTTTGAGCTGTTATAGTCAAGCTCCTTTGGCGGCTGAGCGAATCTTATCTGCACATTTATCAGCTTACCTATCCTTCCAGCAAGCTCACGTACCTTGTGGAAATAAGGAAGGTAACGTCGATAGTATGCCACAAAACAGGGAACACCTGTCTCACGCGATACACGGTTAATGCGCATACACTCATCATAGCTCTGAGCCATAGGTTTTTCAATATACACAGGCTTGCCGGCCTTCATTGACATAATGGCGTATGTTGCATGTGAAGATGGAGGTGTTGCTATATATACAGCATCCACATTAGGATTGTCAATTAAATCCATTGCATCGGTGAACCACTTGCCTATGGAGTGACGTTCGGCATACGAACGGGCTTTGGCTGCATCACGACTCATAACAGCATATATGGATGAACCTTCGGCCTTTGCAAATGCCGGTCCGCTCTTTTTCTCAGTCACCTGACCACATCCTATGAATCCCCAGCGTATCATTAGAATAAATTATCAATCGAACAACGGCCAGCTAAGTCCGAACTTAAGCATGCCCGGATTGGCCGGATATCCGGGTACTATGAACGAGTCCGTATTGTTGAAAAGACCGTCATTGGCATGATAGTACATAACATAGAACCGTACGCCCCGGATATAGCAGTTCAAATAACCGGTTATCAGAGGATACCCACCTACCTCCTGAATGCACTGACTACTCTGCAGATGATACATTCCCACCGCAGGAGAGTATGACGGGGCACTGTAGCGTGTAAAATATGTAGCGTTGGCGCCTATCTCCATGTGCAGTCTCTTATAATAGATGAATTTAAAGTACAGGTCAGAGAATACATTCAAAGCAGGAAGTGGTATCACATCCCTGTCACCTGAGAATTGCCAGGTGACGACATTGTCCCAATGCAACGGACCGGCTTTCAGGTTCTGCCGTAACTGAGCACTCAGGATCTGTATGGAACCATTATCCTGAACAGCGGTTATGTTATATGTGGGTATCTCCGTTCCGCTACCGTTGTCATAACCTATCCCTGTGTTCTTCAGATAGGTGTAGTTCGAAACACTTTCCACGTCCACACTCAACCGGGTACCGGTTTTCCCTATTTCAAGCCAACCTCCTATCCTGGTACGCAATTCCTTGTCCAAACTGTTGTCCCACCAGCTGAAGGTAGAGTGGTAATTCTCCATGAAGAATGATGGCGTCAGGGCACTTACAGTAACATCGGCACCTAATTCGGCATCCTTCCTGAAAAGCTTGTGGTTAAGCTCAATCCTACCGTTTATCTTTATGTCACCTATCTCATCGCCAAGGATAACAGTCTTGGCATCGGCACTAAACGAGAGATTTTCACCTGTTTTCCTCTCCAGATGACCTCCGACAAAGAGGTTGTTCTCACCCCAACGACGCATGTACTCATTACTCCAGTCACCACCTATAGTGTCCGGCATGGAAAAATTCTGGTGCTCAAATCCGACGTATGCCGACAGGCCAGCCACCGCCCATTTACTGAACCCCTCCAGAAGGGAGAACGACAGGGTATTGGTCACATAGAAATTAGAGGCCCTATCAACCGAGTCGTTATTCAGGAAGGTACGCCCGTAATAGAAATCGGGCTGTGACCACGACTGATACTTGCGGGAGAGCTTACCTATCTCAAGAGTGTGAGCTACCTTTCCGTATTCTATTGTCCTTCTACGGGTCAAGACAGTGTCACCAATGCTGTCCAGGTAGCTTATCTGCTTGCTCAACAAAATGCTCTGATTCAGCAAAGCCTGTTTCCTTTCAAGATTACTCCAGTTGTTATACAACCTGAAAGGGATATCCTCGGCACTGTACTGCTTCCGTCCTTCAGCCATTGCCTCGGGATTGGTTATATAACGGGGATCAAGAATACCGCCGTTTTCAGCCATTTTCATCTTATCCCTGTTTACAGAAACATGAATGCTATATGCGTCTGTCCTGTGATAGGCATACAGTCTGCTGTCGAAGAATGAGGTCGATTGGTTCTCATAACGGCCACGTCCCAAAAGATAATCAAGGTCAAATCCTATTCCTGTCTTCTTTCCGAAATTGGCTGCAAAGAAACCTTTGACACGCTCTTCGCCGGTACGCTTGTCTCCGCCTTTGTAATAATCAATCTTGAGCATAGGAGTCTTTGTATCGGAGAAACGGAAATCCGACGGCTGCCTGATCCAGAAATCAAACGGAGAATCAAACATGAACGAAGGAATCTCTTTACGTTCAAAATAAAGACGCGAAAGACGGGGAGAGCCCATATTGCCGAGATGACTGTAGCTTCCCTCCGCCCCTTCTGTCAGATGTGCATACTGAAACAGATGGTGCAGAGAATCCGGCTCAATCTCCTCCGGTAGTCCAGTATCAGCATTGATAATCCATTGGCTGTATTCATGCGACACGACCCGCTCTACGACTGTGGAATCCTTGGACGGCTCCATATTCATGAACCCATCCATCAACTCCCCGTTGAATCCATCCTGATTCTGAGAGAGAGTACTTTGGGAAAGACAGATACCGGGAACTGACAGGAACATCACTGAGGAAAGCACTTTTGTCAGAACCCTCCTCCATTCATGAAATATGTCCGGGCCGGGCGCCATCTATGGAATAAGCCTGAGAATATATTCGGTTAATTTAATGACAAGCGAAATACCGCAGGCCCAATAAAAAGGAGTAGTACTGTAACCTGAGAATTGCAACAGGAACAAAACCGCTGTCACGGCAGCCCCTAAAAGAAAGACAGTATTCAGTATGCCACGGGCTTTGTCAAGACTACTGTCAGATCCGGTTCTGGAACGCCTGTTCTTTTTACCGGTCTTTCCTGTTATGTCATACTCCGCCCTTTTTGAAATGTCGGACAGCACAGAATAGGCATAGTCAATCCGGGCACGATGAGGATCTGTTTCAGGATATAGTGTACACAGCCGCTCGAATGAAGCGGTTATCTCACTCTCTGAAGCACCTTCATCAACCTCAAGTATCCTGTAAAGTCTATCGTCCTTAACCATACCTATTATAATGATAAATTCTACAGTTTTTATCCTTATTTACCGGTCAATTCCTCCTCAACCCTCTTGAACAGGATGTCCTTCATATCAATGGTCTTGATACGGAACTTACCGGTTTTCTTGAGGAACTTGGTCCTCTTGCGGTTGTAGCACTCTTCATCTGTAATCCAGTCCTCAGCCGTGAATGACATCCCACCTCCGTAACGTTCCTCCTCATAACGATACTTTATATCGGTCAACGTAACATTACAGTTTCCGTCACTCATGTTCAAAGCGAAATTGTATATTATCCTGGCATCATCACGTTCAAATGCAGAACTCTTAAAAACGATGGTCTGCTCCACATTGAATACAAAACGGTGATTTTCCGGATTCTCGGAAACTATATATGCGTTTCTCGCATAAGGCAATGCAAAACGGCCTTTTGCCCAGTTGAACATTCTTTCATAACAATTGTCCAAGTCAGTACCGGAAGGTAAAGGGATGCTGGTCCTGAACGTTACCTTGCCGTTTTCTACAGGGACTGCGCCCGGCCCGTATTGCCGGGTGCCGGAAAGATTATCCTTTGAAAATGCCCATGCTGCCAATAGGCAACAGAGGAGTGAAACCATTATTCTTTTCATACTTATATATAAAAAATACAACAGCAAAAATAAGCATTTCAATTGACAATCTCCTACTTGAAAACATCAGTTTTGAACAATCTTTTCCATATGCATCTATCTCAGAGCATTTTTAAACAATATTTGCAACTTTTCTTAAAAAAAATTGCATTCAACTTTGCAACATAAGGAAATAGTGCTATTTTTGCGTCAACATGTATCAATTATTCAATCATTTCAATAACAAACAACTATGGAAGAGATTTTGAAAAAAGCTGCTGAGCTTTACTGTGCGTTCGCAAAGGATGCCGCTGCTCAGGTTGAAAAAGGAAACAAGGCTGCCGGCACTCGCGCTCGTAAGGCTTCTTTGGAACTTGAGAAGCTCATGAAAGATTTCCGCAAGGCATCACTCACTGCTGCAAAGTAATTTATCTGAAAAAATAAAAGAGGTGCAATCGTTGGATTGCACCTCTTTTATTTTTGAAAACTGATTTATTTTTGAAGCCGGAGGGAATCGAAGCCAGCTTCTGTTCCACGAAAGGCATCTATGTCAGTAAGACCGTAAATACCGTCTATGCGGGCACGATCCGAGAACTGCCAGAAAGACCAGTCCAGGTCAGTGGCCGGCTCATCCACATAATAATGAGCTACCCAGAAACTGTAGCGACTGAAAGCGGGAACATTCAGGTAACGCCGGCGGAACTTGACTGATGTGTAGATGATAGGTTTTACCCCAAAAGATGACTCCACAGCCACGAGGAACTCCATCAGTTCCTTTTGCAGTTTCCTGACGTCCTTCACATCGGTCTCCACATCCACCACCGGGACAAGGTCACCCGCAGTCAACTGTACATTGTCTCTGAAGAAAGCGGCCTGAGCTAATGGAGATGTGGCTGGATTGTAGAAATGATATACACCGCAAACGAAACCAGCCTCACGGGCAGCTGCAAGGTTATCATCCATATTAGGATCCTTGAACGTCCCCCCCTCTGTGGCCTTCATGATAACGAACCTGAGCGGATACTCACTCCCCACTGATGATGCAGCCACACGCTGCCAGTCAATACGCCCCTGATGATGAGAGACATCTATCCCATAGTAGCGGTATCCCGAAGGAAGACATACGCTGTACTCCTTCTCACCGAAACATGGTTTCCACCTATAGAAATATGGTTTCAGAAGTATGAAGAAGGCTCCAACTGCAGCCAATGCAAGCAGGATTACAGTCCCTGACCAGTGAATCCACCCCGGCATATAACCGGAAACGGAGGAACTTCCCTTCTTTCGTTTCCGGGAAGTCCCCCCTTTCCGTTTCACTGCGGCCTTTACACCCTTTCGGGATGTGCCGCCCTTACCTGCGGTGCCTTTGCGGGCCGACATCAGGAATTGTTTTTATCTGTGCTCCAACTTGAGAGTCTTGGTGGGCTGGTCACAAACTTCGGCAGGACCGAAATACTGGATAGGACCGGGATAGACGAAACAGGTCTCACGGGCCCATTCGTCGCGGTGGCTGACGAACTCCTTGAAGGGAGCTCCGTCAAGCTCTACCAGAGCCTTGCGGATTACCGGTTTCATCTCACCGTTACGCTTCTCCATGTTCATCATCATGGTGATAGGGATACCACCTGCTACCCACTGGTCTGCGGGAGCTACGGTATTCTTGATGGATGACATGTAACCGGTCTTGCCAGCAGCTATCAGCATGGAAGCATTGTAACCCAAGCTGTAGCAATAGTCGGCATCAAAGTTGGACGGAGCGGCGCAACGGCCTTCGTATCCGCAGAAGTGATGCTGTGTGGAATACTTACCCGCATACTTGCCCTCCTTCTTCCATTCAGCCAGCTTCACGCCTACCATATCGGCCAGCAGCTGTTCTGTCTCAATAAGGGACACCTGTACATTTCCGTGTGGGTCACGCTCAAGTGCCAGCTGACGGCTTACACTCTCTGGCAGGCTCTTGAAAATGGCGGCATTCTCAGCGGAAAGCTTGCCTACTATGTACTGAATTTTCTTGTCGGCCTGAACTGTGTCAAACTCTGCCTGGTTGGCGGCAAGAACGTCATTCAGCTCGGCAATGAGTTTCTTGATGGCCGGAATAAACTCAATAAGGCCCTCGGGAACCAATACGGTACCGAAATTCATGCCGCGTGAAGCACGGTCGGCAACGACCTTGGCAATATAGGTAACTATGTCATCCAGAGTCTGGTTCTTTGCTTCAACCTCCTCACCGACAAGGGTGATGTTGGGCTGTGTCTGCAGGGCGCACTCCAGAGTAACGTGGCTGGCTGAACGACCCATCAGCTTGATGAAGTGCCAATACTTGCGGGCAGAGTTGCAGTCACGCTCAATATTACCTATAATCTCCGAATAAACTTTGGTGGCGGTATCAAAACCGAAAGAGGTCTCAATCTCAGAGTTCTTGAGGTCACCGTCAATGGTCTTGGGGCAGCCTATAACCTGTACTCCTGCACCTATTGCCTTGTAATACTCGGCCAGAACGCATGCATTGGTGTTGGAGTCATCACCACCTATTATGACAAGAGCCTTTATATCAAGAGCTTTCAAAATCTCCAAGCCCTTGTCAAACTGGTCCTTTTTCTCCAGCTTGGTGCGGCCTGAGCCGATTATGTCAAAACCGCCGGTGTTACGGTACTCATCAATGATATCGGCAGTAAGTTCCATGTAGTTGTGATCAACCAGACCACCGGGACCCAGTATGAAACCATACAGCTTGTTGGCTGGATCCAGTTTCTTGAGGCCGTCAAACAGACCTGCTATCACATTGTGACCGCCGGGAGCCTGACCACCTGACAGGATGACACCTGCGTTCAGTGTCTTACGGGCGACACACCCTTCTGTCGGCTCGAACTTAAGGTACGGCATGCCGTATGTATTGGGGAAGAGTTTCTTAACCTCCTCCTGATCAGCTACTGACTGTGTGGGCTCACCCTCGACAGCCTTCAATGCACCGCGAAGAGCCTTGGGAAGTTTAGGCTGATAAGCGGCACGTGCAATCTGTAATGCGCTTTTTGTACTCATTTTGAATGTATGTATTTGTAAAAACCATCTCTAACCGGAAAGGTCACGCAAATTTCGTCAAAAATGCGCAACCTTACAAACAGAACAGCTTTATCTTTATCAGAACCTGTATAAAATTGAAATATTGAGATCGGCAAACAGCCCCGGCCCCCAGAACCATTCCCAGACATTCTCATCATCATCGCCCAGTTTCCAGTCCGATTTAAGGAAACCGTTCACATCCATGCCCCAATGGGAGTTCTGGCCGAAATACCACTGGCCCCCTATTCCGAAACCGCATCCCAGTCCGAAGTCCAGCTCCCCCTTTTCGTTATACAGAAAAATGAAATCATCCTCAGTATATTCCACTCCTTCAACAACGTGACGCCTCTTTACATCGAATGACTCCCTGAAGATACCCACGTCCGCCCTTGCGGCAAGATAGAATCCTCTGGAAGGTTTTCTTCCCACGTAATATCGTCCCTCCGGACACACCATGACACCTGCATAACGGCGATCCCATTTGGTATCATATTTCTCACCATTCTCAAAAGTCGTCTTTCCCGGACTCTTCTCCATATCCCTGAACGTGCTCCGGTTCAGGAAATGAGCCTGCGCATATAATCCGTAAGAAAAACGGGTGTCGGTATAGTGCTCCCACATTATCTGCGGAGCTACGTACGCCAATGAGACAATATCCAGTTTGAAACTGTTCCCGAACTTGTCATACCCTTCGGTCACGACAGGCTTGACGGCCCTCGCAGCAAATGCCGCACACAGTATGAACATTCCCGTTATTATCAATCTTTTCATAGCACACCTGTTTTTGACACCGCTAAAATACTTCATAGAGTCCGTTTCCACAAATTTTAATTACTTTTGCAACATTCATATCCGAGCATTACAAATGCACTACTGTTTCATAATCAATTCAGAGCCAAGCAAAACAGGCAATTCCGGCAAGATACAGGCTGACATAGACAATCTTGATATTACGATAGATTATGAGATTTACCGTACAACCGCTGAGAAAACCGCGACGCTATTCGTAAAGGAGTATTGTGCCGCACATCCGGAAATGGAGACCTGCTTCGTAGCTTGCGGAGGTGACGGAACCATAAACGAAGTGGCAACAGGAATGGCCGGAGCCTCAAACAAGCATCTCGCAGTACTGGCATACGGAAGCGGCAACGATTTCATAAAGTATTACCATGGCAAGGATTTCCTGAGCGTAAAAGATATGGTGAACGGTACTCCCCACATGATTGACATCATGAAGGTGAACAATGACCGATACTCCATAAACGTATGCAATTTCGGATTTGACTCCGTGGTGGCATCGACAGCCAACCGCCTGAGCCGCAAAGGCTGGAGCAACCCTTACCGTTGGGGTATCGTCAAAGCCATTTTCTGCGGAAGGTTCAACCGCATAAGAGTCTGGGCTGACGGAGAGGAACTGAATCCCGACAGACGGATGCTCCTGTGCACACTCGGCAACAACGACCACATAGGCGGGGAATTCTTCTGCTCCCCCCGCGCCAGGAACGATGACGGACTGATTGAAGTGGGATACTGCAAAACCACATCACTCATAGGATTCCTATGCCTGCTGAAAAAATACACCACCGGATCACATCTGGATGACCCTAAGGCAAGCAGGAAATTCATATACCGGCAATCCAGGGTGGTGAAGGTACACAGTGATGATACAATAGAATTGTGCCTTGACGGAGAGATGTTGCCGGGCAAGGATTTCCGTATTGAGATTATACCTCAGGCCATCAGTTTCATCATCCCGGCATAGAAATGCAGGAAGGTGTCTGTCCTTTTTCAAAGTCTCTCCTGCTTTTACTCTCAGTGCCATAAATCAGAATGTTTTGATGGCTAAAGGAATGTGTTTTTTGTATATATTTGAACCTGTTTTCAGTCAATCATTTAAACGTGCACACTGCAGTATGCTCAGACGTATCATAATAATGGCAATGGCCATGTTGCCGGCGGCGGGGACGGTTCCTGCTGTCAGTGCGGCCGAAGACACGCTCATGCATCTTGCTGGCAACATCCACCAGTTCAACAGCGAGTTCCCTCAGGAAAAGGTCTATCTGCAGTTTGACAACACGGCCTATTTCCAGGGTGAGGTGATCTGGTTCAAGGCTTTCGTCACACACGCCACCACCCTTAAGCGCGCCCCGAGCAAGGTGCTGTATGTGGAGCTGCTCTCACCTAACGGCGTGGTGCTGGAACAGCATAAGCTTAAGATTGTGGCAGGACAGTGTGACGGAGCATTTCCCCTCGTTGACGAATCTACGTCTCAGTCCCGTGCTCTTCGTGGAATGACTGATTACCCGAGCGGGTTCTATGAGGTAAGGGCTTATACCCAGAATATGTTTGACTTCAATACGGATTATTTCTTTTCCAGGGTTCTGCCAGTCCTGTCCAAGCCCAGAAAAGACGGAGATTTTGGTTCAGGTACAATAGTCAAACCCAAGAAAGGGTCTCTTGAACTGGAATCAATACGCGGGGAGGACGAAAACGGGAGCCGCAACATAAATGTGGAGTTCTACCCTGAGGGTGGCAGTCTGGTGCGCGGACTTCCGGGCAATGTGGCCTTCAAGGCTACCGATGCCTCAGGGCTTCCCCTGTCCGGAACGCTAACACTGCCCGATGGAGCCGGCCAGACCGTGACGGTTCATGAAGGTATGGGCTCGTTCCTGACCACACCATCAGGCGCGATTGCCGGGACGGTACAGTTCACCGACGAGTCCGGGAAGAGCCGCAGGGTACGCCTGCCGTCGGCACTCAGGAGCGGATATTCCATGCTGCTCAACATAGTGGATGACACCAGCATCCGGGCTGACATACACCGCACCCAGGACCGTAACGAAGACGAGCTTGGAATATCCGTGACATGCCGCGGGGAGCTGATACATTTTGAGAAGGTTAAGGGCCAGGGCAGCGTCAGCACGGACATGGATGCCTCCGACTGGCCTATTGGCGTGTGCCGCATAACACTGTACAGCAAGAAGGGAGAGATACTCTCCTCACGCAGTTTCTTCCATAACAACACGGCGTTCACGCCTCCATCCATACAGGTCATTACCGACAGCCTGAGCCGCAGCCCCTTCTCGCGTGAGGTGCTCCGCATGAGGCTCACCGGTCAGGACGGCACACCGCTCAGGGACCGTTTTTGCCTATCAGTGAGGGATGCGGCGGACTACGGAACGGGCAGCGTGGACAACCTCATGTCAAACCTCCTACTCTCGTCGGACCTGAGAGGATATATACACAACCCTGACTACTACATGGAGAGCGGTGACAGCATCCACCGTGCGGCGCTGGACCTGCTGACCCTGGTGCAGGGATGGGAGCGTTACGAGTGGAAGGTGATGACAGGACAGACCGGTTTCCGTGAACGCTACAGGGTTGAGGACAGCCTCAACGTGAACGGACAGGTACTGTCATACTCAAGGCACAAGCCTGTATCCGACATAAACGTCCTGGCCACCGTCACCCCGTATGATGACAAGACGGCGTTCGAGTCATTCCAGTACACCACGGATTCCACAGGATATTTCGGGTTTGACCTGAGTGATTTCTACAACTGGGCCCGCATGTCCATAAAGCTGACCTCACACAAGCGTAACGGCAAGGTGAAGTACGAGACAAGCACCAGGATAAAACTGGACTACACAGGTGCTCCTGAGCCGAGAGCCATTAGCGAACTGGAGAAATTTCAGGAGATTAAGCCCAGAAAATCTACGAAAACTGATTTGTCAACCGCCAATACACCCGAAGACACTCTGGCCACTGTGATTGATGTGGACGAGGGCATCCTGCTTGACGAGGTGGACATAATAGCCAAGCGTCAGTTCATAGACTATGACACATTCAAGGCATGGAATGTGGAAAAGGAAGCGTACAAACAACTTGACAAGGGTGAATATACTACTGATTTGTTCGGATATCTGAACGAACTTGGATATCATTTTGATTATCCGCTGTTCTTCTATACACATTACAAGGACAAAGTTCCGAACGATGCTATTATTGAGGACCCCTTATCTCTGGACATGATGTCCATCCGTAGTGTACTGGTCTATGATGATCCCATGACTAAGCCTCATATCTATCCTCTTGTTCCTTTGCTTAATGAAAAGAAAAGGCAGCAGCTGGACACTGCTTATTTTCTGGATATGATGGATGCCAATGTAGATGGTGCTGCACGTGGACGGATTAATAAATACTATCTTATTGATATACAACTGAAAGAGGAGCATGAACTTCCCACCAAGAAGGATATCCGCAATCTGAGTGACAGGACCACAATGATACAGGGATTCTCCGAACCGGTGGAGTTCTACGGTCCCGCATATCCCACAGGACCTGTCACAGGCGATGTGGACTACCGCCGCACGCTATACTGGAACCCCAACGTGATAACGGATAAGGATGGCAATGCCCGCGTGGAGTTCTACAACAACTCATACAGCCGCCGTTTCAGCATCAGCGGAGCAGGCATAACCGCCAGCGGCACGCCTTACGTGCTGGATGTGGACTACTGATAAAAAACGTCCCGCATATTGCATTTGCCGGCCATTTGTATTATCTTTGCTCTATACACAAAAAACCACAACTATGGCAAGTCGCAGAAACCTGAAGAAAGAGATCAGTTATGTAATTGGTGACCTGTTCACCGAGTGTCTTATATACAAGGAACTTGTTCCTGGCACCGACAAGGCCGCAGCCGACGACCTCCTGGTGGAACTCCTCAAGATTAACAATGAATTCACGCAGCGCATAAACCACACCGAGCCGGGTAATGCCAAAGCCTTTTACCGTACATTCTACAAGGACTTCAATGAAGGCATCGGGAAAGTGGTTGACAAGCTGAACAAGTTGAAAAAATAACCTCCAGACTTTCATGTCCAGGCTGACAAGGACACTGTCCGTGGTTATGGCCGTCCTGCTGTCTGCCGGCCCTGTGGCATACGCACAGGCCAACAGCTCGCAGGTGCGCACATTGCTGCGTAACCAGTTCCAGAAATACCGGAGTGAGGTCAACATCAATCCCATCCGGGTTGAGAAGGTTGACATAAGTACCAGGAACCGCACCCTTGACATTTACATGAACCAGCCGTTCAGCTACCAGCTGTTCAGGCGGGAGCTGAATGATTCCATATACCAGTTCATAAGGGAGGCTCTTCCCGATGAGATGAAAAGATATGCCATCAGGGTTCATGCCAACAACTATGACATTGAACAGATGATTCCCAACTGGACCAGGGCCGATGTGATAAAGGAGAATCTGTGGAATGACGTCCGGTATAAGGGCAAGCCCTGGAAACGGAACGAGGACCTGCCCTACTCGCCAGTGTCCGGTCTGTCCGGGATACACATGGCGGTAACCCCGAGTCACGGGTATTACTATGACCAGGGTGACACGCTCTGGGAATGGCAGCGGCCTCCGCTCTACTGCACGCACGAGGACCTGCTGAGCCAGTCATTCGCATATCCGTTCCTCATCCCTATGCTGGAGAATGCAGGGGCTGTGGTCTATACCGCGAGGGAACGCGACTGGCAGCACCGCAGCGTGACAGTCAAGGCTGTCCGTTCCGATGATTTCAGGACCGACGGACGCTGGAACACAAGGATAGGAGGTGGCTATCTGCCGGACTCACTGCGTATATGTCCTGACAGCAACCAGGTGGTTACATTGACCGCAAGCACCGGAGGCGGGCCAGGTACAGTCATGTCCACTGCCATGTGGATGCCCGATATCCCCGAGGACGGCGACTACGCTGTATATGTCACCTACCAGTCCGATTCCACGCGTGTGGACGATGCCCGTTACATAGTGTTCCACTCAGGCGGCACGACAACCTTCCATGTGAACCAGCGGATAGGCGGAGGCACATGGCTCTATCTGGGCACCTTCCGCTTCAAGAAGGGCCAGACTCCGCAGGGGATGGTCACTCTTGACAACAGCAGCTCCACCAGAGGCACCGTGAACGCCGATGCGGTAAGGTTCGGGGGAGGTATGGCCCGCGAGACCCGCGCCGGACTGGATGTGGAGATTGAGCGCTATAACATAGGATCCAGATACTACACACGGTTTGCAGGTGCCCCGGACAGCATATACAACAAATATGATGGGGCCGATGACTACCGCGAGGACATCTGGACCCGCCCGTACATGACCAACTGGGTTTCCGGCGGTTCGGTGTTCAACAAGGCGAATCCCGGTCTGGGTGTGCCCATAGAGCTGAATTTCGCCCTCCATACGGATGCCGGGTACCGCTATGGTGATACCATCGTGGGTTCCATAGGAATATGCACCACCGATTTCAACAAGGGCCTTCTGGGTGACGGTCACGACCGCATAGTGAGCCGTGACCTGGCCGATATGGTGGTTGACGGACTGATACGTGACATCAAGGCTGGGATAGGACGCGACTGGGGTTGGCGCGGCGTATGGGACAGGAACTACTGCGAGAGCCGCGAGCCTCAGGTGCTCTCCATGCTGCTTGAACTGCTCTCGCACCAGAACTACTGGGACATGAAGCTTGCCATGAACTCCAACTTCCGTTTCATGGCCTCCCGCTCCATATACAAATCACTGCTCAGGTATGTGAGTTTCATGCACGATGTCCCATACGTGGTGCAGCCGCTTCCGGTGGACAAGCTCCGGCTGCTCGAATCCGGTGACAGGCTCCAGCTCCGATGGCAGGCTGTGGCGGACACCCTTGAGCCTACCGCTGTCCCGGAAGGATACATAGTCTATACCGCCATCGATGACAACGGGTTTGACAACGGGACGCGCGTGCAGAAGGAGAGTTACAGCATGACACCTGACAAAGGCCATATCTACCGTTTCAAGGTGACGGCAGTGAACAAGGGCGGCGAGAGCTTGCCCTCCGAGACGCTTGCCGCCGGGATGGTGTCAGGCAGTAAAGGGACGGTACTGGTGATTAACGGTTTCCAGCGCCTGAGCGGACCGGCCATCATAGAGAATGACTCCACGCTCGGGTTCGACATACTGTCCGATCCCGGTGTGCAGTACATGAAATCGCCTATCCTGTGCGGTGCACAGTATATATTTGACCGTAATGCCATTGCCTACGAGGAGGAGATTTCACTCGGCATAAGCGATGACCGCTACAACGGCCGCCTGCTTGCCGGCAACACCTTTGACTATCCGGAGATACACGGCCGGGCAATAATGGATGCCGGATGGTCATTCGTGTCATGCAGCCGCGAGCCTGTGCAGGACGGCAGCGTGCATTTGGAGGACTATATGGTGGTTGACCTCATACTGGGGCTCCAGAAACGCTCGCTCGGGGACACGCTCTACCATAAGGACTATTCCACCTTCCCGCCATCCCTCCAACGCAGGATAGAGGATTACATGGAGAACGGCGGATATCTGCTTGCAAGCGGCTCGTACGTGGGAGCCGACATGATATCCACTCTGTCCGACGAGGCTTTCACTACCAACTGCCTCCACTACCGCTGGGAGGGTCCCATGCCGGACTCCACCACCCAGGAGCTGAAAGGACTGAAGAACAGTTTCCTCATTCAGCGCGAGGCCGACGAGTACCGCTACGGCGTGACCCGTCCCGATGTGATAAGCCCCGTGAACAACGGGCAGGAGCTTTTCTTCTATTCTGACATGGGCCTGTGCGCCGGAGTGGGTTATAAGGGACGTGACCACCGCTGCGTGACACTGGGTTTCCCGTTTGAGAGCATTACCAGACCTAAGGAGCAGTCCAGAGTAATGACCTCAATACTCAAATATCTGACAAACTGAAAAAAGACGATAATATGTTTACCATCCAAGCAAACAAGTCAGGCACCAGAAGTATCAATGTCTCCGAGGAGAACTTGCGTACAATACGTAGGTTCTCACTCTTCCAGCTGCTCATAGACAGCAACGGGATAGTGACCGAACAGTCGCTTGACAAGCTCAAGCTCAACATCCGCTCCCTGCTGACCACCCCTGAAGGATCGGCCAAGGAACTGCTGGACCTCTGTATAGACGTGATTTATCACCGCGACATGAAGGCTTTCGGGCTACAGAACCTGATGGCCCTTTATGAACGCTGGAACAGGGAGAACCCTCAGGCGGAGGAGTAGCCTGTGCCTATGGGAGGGTGGCTTCCTACAACCGTCAAGGAGTGTGAGCGGTTAGGCTGGGACTGGCTGGACGTGATACTGTTCAGTGGCGATGCATACGTGGACCATCCCTCCTTCGGGAGTGCGGTGATAGGGCGTGTGCTCGAGGCCCACGGCTACAGGGTGGCCATAGTCCCCCAGCCCAACTGGCAGGATGACCTGCGAGATTTCCGGAAGCTCGGAGCTCCGAGACTCTTCTTCGGTGTGTCCGCCGGCTCCATGGACTCTATGGTGAACCGCTATACCGCCGGCAAGAGACTGCGCTCGGAGGATGCCTATACCCCCGACGGTCGCCATACAGGCCGTCCGGAATACCCTTCCATAGTCTATACCAAGGCCCTGAAGAAACTCTTCCCGGACGTTCCGGTGGTATTGGGAGGGATAGAGGCTTCCATGCGCCGTTTCACCCACTATGACTACTGGCAGGACAAGCTGCTTCCATCCATACTGGAACTGAGCGGTGCCGACTATCTGGTTTACGGGATGGGCGAGAAGCCTACTGTGGCCATTGCCGATGCGCTGGATACCGGTAGCACGTCCGACATACTGAACCAGCCGCAGGTGGGTTTCATCTGTAAGGAGATACCCGGAGGCATGAAAGACGGGGACATGATGCTTGCACCGCATGAGGAGTGTCTGGAGGACAGGCGCAGCCAGGCAGCCAACTTCAGGATTATTGAGGAGGAGTCAAACAAGATAGAGGCCAGCAGGATAATCCAGCCTTCAGGGAAGCGGTTCGTGGTGGTCAATCCACCCTATCCGCCCATGACCACTGAGGAACTGGATGCCGTCTATGACCTCCCCTACACACGCCTGCCACACCCGCGCTACAAAGGCAAGCGCATCCCCGCATACGAGATGATACGCCACTCCGTAACCATCCACCGGGGCTGTTATGGAGGCTGCTCGTTCTGCACCATATCGGCCCATCAGGGTAAGCAGATTGTAAGCCGCAGCAAGGAGAGCATCATAAGGGAACTGCGGCAGATAACCCGCATGGAGGATTTCAGGGGATATGTATCGGATCTGGGAGGGCCGTCGGCCAATATGTACGGCACAGGCGGTAGGGACAAGACCAAATGTCTCAAGTGCAAGCGCCCCACCTGCCTCACGCCCAAGGTCTGCCCCAACCTGAGCACAGACCTGACAACACTTACAGAGCTGTACAAGGCCGCGGACAAGGTCCCCGGAGTAAAGAAAACCTGCATAGGAAGCGGCATACGGTATGACATACTCCAGTACCGGGACCCCGACCCCAAAGCCGACAAGTCACATGTAGAGTATGCCCGGGAACTTATAACCCGGCACGTAAGCGGTCGCCTAAAGGTGGCACCGGAACATACATCGGACTCAGTGCTGCAACTCATGCGCAAGCCTCCGTTCATTCAGTTTGAGCAGTTCAAGAAAAACTTTGACCGTATAAACCGTGAGTGCGGGCTTAACCAGCAACTCATACCATATTTCATAAGCAGCCACCCGGGCTGTACCGAACAGGATATGGCCCTACTCGCAGTCATCACCAAACAGCTGAATTTCAAACTGGAACAGATACAGGACTTTACGCCCACCCCTATGACCCTCAGTACCGAGATTTTCTACACCGGAATTGATCCCTACACCATGAAGGAGGTCTATACCGCCCGTACCGACAGGGAGAAACAAGCCCAGCGTCAGTTCTTTTTCTGGTACGACAGGACACAACGAAGCCGGCTTATAGCGGAACTGAAACGCATCGGCCGCCCGGACCTCATCCCTCTCCTCTTCCGATAACGTTTATGAAGCGGAAAAGGAATTCTTTTGGTTAATATTTATAAAATGTCTTAACTTTTCGTTGTCACCGATATATTTTGTTCGTAGTTAGCAAGCGACAATGACAATTTATAAAATAATGACAATGAAAAAGTATTTGATGGCAGCTGCACTGCTGGCAGTAGTGTGCGTTTCAGCAAACGCCAAGAAAAAAGAGGTTAAGGAAGTTCTGTTCGGTATTAAATCAGGTGTCATAACCATATCATCGGATATGGGGGAAATGCCTGACTTCTCGGCAATGGGAGGCATGGGCGGAGGCGGTCTGGCCGCATTCGGCGACAGCACTTTCCTTAATATGATGAACAGATTCAACTCTGCTGACATGAGAGAGCAGATTTACTTTGACGACTACGGCCGCAAGACCGCTAGAGTCAATGTTTACGGAGATGAAATCACCCGCACGATATCTTTAGGTGACTCAACCTACACCATAAATGAGAAAGAGAACACAGCAACCGTGATGCCCATATTCGGCGGTGGACGCAACGGCCGTGGCGGCGGTATGGGAGGTTTTGGAGGCGGCTTCGGTATGGGTGGCGCCCAAATAGGACAGATAGGTCAGATTGACTGGCTCAACCTTGACAAGAAAACCATCCGCCGCAACAAGATCAAGGAGCTGGGCGAGGAGCAGGTGGCAGGTGTTACCTGCAAGAAATACTCCATGAGCCCCAGCAACCAGATGGGATTCACACAGAATATCACCGTATGCGTGTATGAGGGTATTCCTCTCTCCACAGTGACTGAGAGCGACTGGGCTACAACAAGCCAGACTGCCGTAGGTTTCCTTCCTAATGATGATGTTCCGGCCGAGATGTTCACACTCCCCGAGGGTTGCAAGGTCAGCGAAATGAACATGGGTGGTTTCGGTGGCGGCATGATGATGGGAGGTGACTTTGACTTCGGCGGATTCGGTGGTGGCGGATTCGGAGGAGGCGGATTCGGAGGCGGATTCGGAGGATTCTGACACCACCACTCTTCAAAAATAAAAAACGGCTGACAGGATTCCGGTCCTGCCAGCCGTTTTTCATATCATGGAATATTCAGTTACTCCAGTATGAATTTGACTTTTGATAGTATTTTATCTGACGATGTACCTATCAGAGCCTCAAACTGGCCGGGCTCTGCCACCCAGTCCTGTATGGAATCATCATAATAGCTCAGGGCGTCACGACCTAACGTTATTGAGATTTCCTTGGTCTGGCCGGGTTCAAGATACACCTTCCGGAATCCCTTCAGCTCCTTTACCGGACGCGGAAGTGATGACTTCAGGTCACTGATATAGAGCTGTACCACCTCAGAACCGGCCTTGCCACCTGTATTGGTGACACTCACAGTAAATGTTATCTTGTCATCGGCCTTCATGGTCTGGCGGTCACTGACGGCCTTTCCAAGCTGAAAAGAGGTGTAGCTCAGCCCATGACCGAACGCGAACAGAGGCTTGCTCTCCTTGTGGCTGTCTGACCAGCGGTAACCTACGTATATATCCTCCCTGTACTCCTCGTCAATGATGTCATGACCTGCACGCCATACGCCCGGATAGGTACCGAGTGCGTGTGCTCCGCAGTCCTCCAGACGGGAGTACCATGTAAACGGCAGCTTGCCGGAAGGATTCACCTGGCCGGTCAGGACAGCCGCCAGGGCCTCACCTGACTCTGATCCTATGAACCATCCCTGAACTACAGCCGGAACCTTATCAATCCAAGGCATGGAAACAGCATTGCCCGAAATGTTCACGAACACCAATCTGGGATTAGCCTCAACCAAAGCCGCTACAAGTTCATCCTGTCCGTAAGGCAGTCCCATCTCCTTGCGGTCATGTCCCTCACAATCCTGAAAGTCACTTTTGTTCAGACCTCCGAACACAATCACGCAGTCGGCCTGGCGTGCCTTGCTGACAGCTTCATTCCTGAGTTCATCAGCTGAACGTGATTCATACAGGCTACGACCCACGGTAACACCGTCAAAACTCTGAATGGTGTCACCGACATAACCGCGCGCATAGTCAACGACAGTACCGGGCGACAGAGATTCGGCCAGAGCCTTGAATCCGTCAAGCGGCAGTATCTCCTTCTGGGCTTTCAATGAGGAAGAACCTCCGCCCACGGTCATCATCTTTATAGCGTTCTCACCAACTATCAGAACGCGTTTCATTCCGGTCAAATCAATCGGAAGGAGCGTACTCTTGACATTCCTGCCTTTCGAAGGGTCTTTCACCGCATCGTTCTTGAGCAGAACGATGCCTTCGGTGGCAATATCAAGAGCGGCCTTGTAATGGCTTTCCGAGCAAAGGAAACCTACCTGACGGTCACCACGCATGGTTGTTCTGTAGAACGTACGCAGGAGGCGGCGGACCTTTTCATCAAGTTCAGAGGTTGAATACTTGCCCTGCTGGATAAGCCGCTTGTACGGCAAGGCCATATAGTAACGGTCATAGCCGTTTGTGGCTCCCATAACCATGCCGTCGGTCCAGGAACCCATCTCCAGGTCCAGCCCGTTCTTCACAGCCTCATCGGTATCATGACAACCGCCCCAGTCTGATACCACTATGCCGTCAAATCCCCAGTCTTGTTTGAGGATACGATTCAGGAGTATCTCGTTATGGCTGTTGTGCTGGTTCTTATAAAGATTGTAAGCACCCATAACACCCCACACCTTGCCTTCGGTGACGGCTGCCTTGAATGCAGGCAGGTAGATTTCATGGAGAGCACGGTCACTCACAATTACATTCACCTGATGACGGTACTCCTCATCGTTGTTCAAGGCATAGTGCTTGACGCAGGCTGCAACACCTTTTGACTGGAGTCCTTGTATATAAGGGACTACCATACGGGAGGCAAGAAGCGGATCCTCACCCATATATTCAAAATTGCGTCCGGCCAGGGGAGTACGGTTGATGTTCACACCGGGACCCAGAATCATGCTCTTGCCGCGATAAAGGGCCTCCTCACCGAGAGACTCGCCGTAACGACGGGCCATCTCCGGATTCCAGGTGGCAGCCAGACATGTCAGAGCCGGAAAAGCCACACAGGAGTCATTGGTCTGGCCAGCCTGCACCCACTCATCCCACAGCACGTCAGGACGTACTCCGTGAGGGCCGTCATCGGTCCAGAAATCGGGGAACCCCAATCTCTTGACTCCGGGACTCGAGAATTTGGACTGAGCATGGATGACGGCAATCTTCTCGTCCAGAGTCATTCTGGACAAGGCATCATCTATCCGTTGCTCTACAGGTTTGTTCTCATCCAGATATACAGGTATCTGACTGAACGTCGCTGTTCCGGTCAGAAAGAAGAGAACTGTTGCAAAAGATATTTTACGTATCATAATTCAGAATATTTTATCTCTGGAATACCCTTATATAATCCACCTCCATGGTTATAGGGAGTGCCGACTCGTCAACGCCTTGCATACCGCCCCAGTCACCGCCCCATGCCAGATTGAATATTACATAGAACGGATAATGGAACGGCCACTGGTTATGGCCTGATCCGAGATCGGATTTCTTAACATTGAGCTGGACCTGGCCGTCCACGTATGTGGTTATTTCGTCGTCAGTCCACAACAGAGCGTATGTATGGAAATCGCCCTCTGCCTTGCTTATGGTCATAGCATGAGTCTTCTGTGTATTTTTGGTGTGGTTGTAGTCCTGGGTATGGATGGACGATGATACCTCATTGGGCACCACTCCCACCTCCTCCATGATGTCAATCTCACCGCACATGGGCCAGGGATTGGTTCTCCAGTCATTGCCCACGGGCATCATCCAGAAAGCTGGCCATGTTCCTTTTCCTGCCGGAAGTTTTATGCCGGCCTCTATGTAGCCGTACTGCCAACCTTCACTCACATGGGCATATACCCTGCCTGAATATATCTTACCGTTCTCCTTAAAACAGTGGATACGTAAGGTTCCGTCCTTTATTTCGGTCACTGGATAGCCTTCGGGTGATTTGTGGTCAACATAATTCTGCAGTTCATGATTGACCCAGCCACTGCGCTGTACCTCATGAGTCCAGTCATCGGGATTCAATTCAGCACCGGCATTGAACTCATCATGCCAGACCAGACGATATCCTTCAGGGGCATTATAAACGGAGGTTTCAGTCACCTCTCGTTTTCCAAAACGGAAAGAACAGGAGGAAAGCGACATTGAAACTACATTTATGATAAGGAGTCTCACGACGAATGATCTCCCCCTGACTGTTTTTTTCAATTCTTTCATTTTGGAAAGATTAAGCATTAAATACAGATTGTAGTATCTCGCTAAGTGTGGGGTGTGCATGTATTACGGACTTCATCTTCTCTATTGTGCCTCCAAAATTCATCAGAGTGACAACCTCATGTATCAGGTCCGATGCATGTGCACCCATTACGTGAGCACCCAGGACAGTCCCGTCCATTCCGGCAATGAGTTTGCAGTAACCTTCCGGTTCATCCATGGAGACAGCCTTTCCGTTGGCCCGGTAGAATGACTTGAGGCAACGCACCTGCAATCCCCGCTCCTTACACTGCTCCTCGGTAAGTCCTACCGTAGCCACTTCAGGCATGGTGAATACAGCAGCAGGAATCAAGTCAAACCGGATTCCGTCCTCCCTGCCGCATATATGGTTAAGGGCATGAAGTCCCTGGAATGTGGCTGCATGAGCCAGCATTATGCCGCCGGTTACATCGCCCACCGCGAATATTCCGGGAACCGAAGTCTCAAGACAGTCATTTACAGTTATTCCCTTGCGGGTATAGTCTATTCCGGCCGCTTCAAGGTTAAGGCCTTCCGTATTGGGACGGCGGCCCACAGCCATCAGCACCTTGCAGGCCTGTACGGAGTATTCCTTCTCCTTTTTGACGTATGTTACCCTACTGCCGTCAATGGCAGTTACCTGAGCCTGCACCTCAATATTGATGCCACGTTTGGATAAAGACTGTTTAAGGCGTTTGGCCAAATCCACATCAAAACGGGGCAGGATGTTGGGACAGTACTCCAGGACAGTAACCTCACTGCCGAAACTGCGGAATATGGATGCGAGCTCCAGACCTATTACACCGCCTCCAATCACGCAAAGGCTCTGGGGAACCTCCGTAAGTTCCAGAATCTCCCTTGACGTAAGACATCTCTCCGCACCCGGTATAGGCAATGATGCCGATACGGATCCGGTTGCTATGATTATTTTATCGGCCGTGTACTCTGTGCCGTTGCAAAGTATGGTCTTGGAGTCCTTGAACTCTGCCTTGCCACGCACCACCTGCACGTTCTTGAGCAGGATATCTATGCCTGAGCGCAGCTGCTCCACTACAGCCTGCTTTCGCTCTGCAGCAGCCTCAAATGACGGTTTGCAGTCCAGACCGGCCTTGAGGTTCTGCTCTATGAGCTCTGCATAATGGCAGAATGTCTTGGTGGGAATGCAACCCTCATTCAGGCAGGTTCCGCCCAGCGGCCCTTCTGAGATAAGGGTTACTTCCAAGCCCCGTTTTGCGGCCTCAACGGCGGTCTCATAACCGCCCGGGCCACCACCGATAATCAGCAAGCGCATGCGTCCCAGTATTTAAGGATAGGATTACGTGCGGCTGTGGTTTCATCGGGACGGGATATAGGCGTATTGTGCGGAGCACCGTGCAGGATATCGGGATCCTGTGCAGCCTCAGCGGCAATCATGCGCATCACCTCAATGAACCCGTCAAGGGTCTCCTTTGACTCGGTCTCTGTCGGCTCAATCATGATGGCCTGATGGAACAGCAACGGGAAATAGATAGTAGGAGCGTGATATCCGAAGTCAAGCAGACGCTTTGCTACATCGAGTGTGCAGGCGCCCTCCTTATCCTCGCGTGCTCCGTCATTTATAAGGCCGTCGAACACAAACTCATGCTTGCAGACACTCTCAATGGGGAGTTTATAAACATCCTTTAATGACTCCTTGATATAGTTGGCGCCAAGTGTAGCCAATTTGCCGCACAGCTTGACATTCTGGCGTCCCAACATCAGGATATATGCGTATGCACGCATTATGACCCCAAAGTTACCATTGAATCCTGATACATTCACTCCCAAAAAAGGCACAAGCTTTTCACAAACGCCTACAGGTCCGCTTCCGGGACCTCCTCCTCCATGAGGTGTGGAGAATGACTTGTGAAGATTAAGGTGCATAACGTCAAATCCCATATCGCCAGGACGCACCGTTCCGATCAGCGGATTCATATTGGCGCCATCATAGTAAAGCAAACCACCGGATGCATGCACCAAAGATGCTATTTCCCTTATATCTTTCTCAAACAGTCCTAATGTATTAGGATTGGTCATCATTATACCGGCTATAGTATCATCAAGCAGAGGTCTGAGGTCCTCCACATCCACTAATCCGTTGGCATTTGACTTTACCACAACCACATCCAGACCGCATACTGCCGCACTGGCAGGGTTAGTTCCGTGTGCGCTGTCCGGTACTATGATACGGGTACGCCTGGTATCACCTCGTGACAGATGGTACTCACGGATTATCATCAGACCTGTCAGTTCTCCGTGTGCTCCGGCACAGGGCTTGAAGGTAAAGTGCTTCATGCCGGTTATGGCAGCAAGGGCTTGGTCTAATCCTTTATATATTTCATCCGCACCTGCAACATCCTTCTGCAACGGATGAATACCCGCGAATGCCGGCATTGCGGCTATCTCCTCGTTTATTTTGGGGTTATACTTCATGGTGCAGCTGCCCAACGGGTAGAATCCGGTATCAACACCGAAATTCATCTGGCTCAGATTGGTGTAGTGGCGCACGACATCCATCTCGCTTACCTGCGGCAGTTCGGGCTGCTTCTCCCTTCGCAGGGCTGTGGGAATAGCGTCTGTTCCGGCACACTTGCTGCAAGTTTGAGGCAGGCTGTAACCTGTACGCCCCTGCTTGCTTAACTCGAAAATAAGTTTATTGTAATATTTCATGACGTCACTTTCTTATGGATTCCACAAGTGCGTCCATCTCCTCGTAGGAGCGTTTCTCTGTAACGCAGAAACTCACATAACCGTCTTCAGTCTCAAGAGCTCCAAAGAATCCTGCATCGGAGAGTTTTTTCTGCAACTCAGCCGGGGAAACAAGCGGTTTGAGTACGAACTCCTTGAGGAACGGTGCATCAAATACGGGCTGGAACTTACCTGTCTCTAACAGTTTTCCGTACAGGTAATGTGAACGCTGATAGCACAGGTCGTTTACCTGTTTCATTCCCTCGGGACCCATAAGTGACAGATATACCGTTACCCAGAGTGCCATAAGGCTCTCGTTTGAGCAGATGTTGCTGGTGGCTTTCTCACGGCGGATATGCTGCTCGCGGGCCTGCAATGTCAGCACGAATGCACGGCGGCCCTCCTTATCGGTGGTCTGTCCTACAATTCGGCCGGGCAGCTTACGCATGTAATCCCGACGACATGCCATGAAGCCTACGTACGGGCCTCCGTAGCACAACGGTATGCCCAATGGCTGGCCGTCACCTACAGCCACATCGGCACCCCACTCTGCCGGAGTCTTTATGACCGCAAGAGCCGAAGGGTCACAATAGACGGTAAGAAGAGACTTATCGGAATGCAGAGCATCGGCCATTCCTTCAAGGTTCTCTATTATTCCAAAACGGTTAACTGATGGAACGATTGCTCCCGCCACATCACCCTGGGCTATCAGGGCATCAAGTGACGCTTTTGATGTCTGGCCATCCTCCTGGGCAATCTCCTTTATGGTTATTCCTGCGTATTTGGCGTACGTGGCTATCACTCCCCTTACGTTGGGCAGCAGGGTATTGGATACCAGCACGGTGTTCTTTTTCCTGGTCTGCGCCACCATCATTCGCATGGCCTCGGCAGCGGCTGTGGGACCGTCGTACATGGAGGCGTTGCTTACGTCCATTCCTGTCAGGGTGCAGATCATGCTTTGGTACTCGAATATGTACCTTAGGGTTCCCTGCGATATCTCGCACTGATACGGGGTATAGGCGGTCAGGAACTCACTGCGCTGGGTGATATAGGGTATCACGGCGGGGGTATAATGATCGTATGCTCCGGCTCCGGCAAACACTTTTAGTTTGGGATTCTTGGCTGCAAGGCCTTCAAAAAAGTCTCTTACCTGCTGCTCGGACATTGCATCCGGCAGGTCATACTCCCCCTTGTACAGGAAGTCAGCGGGTACATCGGCATAGAGGTCATCCAGACTCTTTACACCTATGCGGTCCAGCATGACTTTTATCTCCTCCTCGGTATGAGGAAAATACTGGAATCCGGCCATTACTCCTTGATAAATGCTTTGTATGCGGCTGCGTCCATCAGATCGTCAAGCTCGGATGCATCACTCATCTGCACCTTGATAATCCAATTCCCAAAGGCATCGTCGTTGACCAGTCTGGGGTCATCTACTACGGCATCGTTCACCTCCGTTACTGTTCCGCTTACCGGGCTGAACAGGTCACTGGCGGCTTTTACGCTCTCCAGGGCTCCGAACTCGCTGCCCTTCTCTACGTCGTCATCTACATCGGGGCAATCCACGTATGTTATCTCTCCCATCTCCTTCTGGGCAAAGTCTGTTACTCCTATGATAGCTATTTCGCCTTCAACCTTTACCCACTCGTGAGTGTCACTGTACTTTAAGCCTTCTAATACTTTACTCATTGTTATTTTGTTTTTGTTCGTTGTTTGCCCGTTTTCTCCCGCTCTCAACTGCTGATGTTGGAGAGTATCAGGACAGAAGCCTTACTTTTTATAATTTGTCTGGTAGAATCTCTTCTTTATCACTTTGCCGGGGAAGACTTTCTTTCTTATGCGGATATATAATTCCGTGTCTAATGCGGCATATTGGGGCTTGACTAAGGCAAAGCAGACGCTTTTGTCAAGCGAGATACTGTGGTAGCCGGTGGTTACCTCGCCTACAACCGTTCCGTCCTGCAGTTCTACGGGATAGCCGTGACGGGGGATTGCACGGTCAAATATTTCTATTCCTACCAGTTTCTTTTCCACTCCCAGTTCCTTTTGTGTAACCAGGGCTTCGCGGCCTATGAATTCGGCTTTGTCCAATTTGCAGAACATTCCTAAGCCGGCTTCAATGGGGCTGATTTCTGCACTGAGTTCATCGCCGTAAAGTGGAAGACCGGCTTCAAATCGCAGGGTGTCCCGACAACCCAGTCCGCAGGGTTCTACTCCGGCTTTGAGGAGACAGTCCCAAATCTCTACCGTGTCATTTGGAGTTGCATAGAGTTCAAAACCGTCTTCTCCGGTGTAACCGGTGCGGCTTACTATCAGGCGATGGCCGTTGTACTCCGCATTGCAGTACTCGTAGAAACCCAGGGATTTGGCACAGTCAAGACCTAACACATCAAGTACTGTCTTTTCAGCATCTGGTCCCTGAATGGCTATCTGACCCCATAAGTCTGACTGGTTTTCTATCTTGACGTTGTAGCCTTTCTGCTGCTCCAACATCCAGGCGTAATCCTTGCAAATGTTGGCGGCGTTAACTACCAGAAGGAAATGGTCTGGCTCAAACTCACGATAGACCAGCAGGTCATCTACACATCCGCCATTGGGATAGAGCATCATTCCGTACAGGATCTTGCCGGGCTGGTATCCCGCGATGTTGTTCGTGAAGATGTGGTTAACGTAACGCTCGGCATCGGGGCCGCTTATGAATATCTCCCCCATGTGGGACACATCAAACATTCCCACCTTGTTCCTCACCGCTTGATGCTCCTGAGTTATGCCCGCATACTGGATGGGCATGTCAAAGCCTGCAAACGGGCTCATCTGAGCACCTAAAGCCACGTGGTTGGCGTGCAGACAGGTCTTTTTAATTTCTTCGGCCATATTTTATAAAGTTTTCGTCAAGATAGGTTTGTTCCGTATTAAGCACCTCATCCAACTGCTGTGTGCTTAAGAACTGCATATCTTTACAAAAATAATGAATTAGTTTGGTTCGTAATTCAACAAAGCCAAAAAGTATTCCACAATCTTTCAGATTGGCAACGCGCTGTCTTACAGACTTGATTCCCTTGCTCTCCAGTTTCTCCCTTGACGGTGTTATGGCGCATTCCATAACGCTGAAATCCGTATCATAGAGAAGCGTGCCGTGGACTATGCAGCCGGTCTTTGTGGAGTAGCAGGCATTGCCGGATACCTTACGGCCTCCCACGAGCACATCGTTATGCTCAGTACGCACGGTATCCAGTCCCATGCCTCTAAGAGCGTCAGCCAGTTGTGACAGATATTCATCGAATGCTTTGCTAACATCAGAACAATCCGATATGTATGACAACATCAGATTGCCTTCATCGGCATAGACGCAACCTCCGCCACTCTTTCGACGGTACATCTCTATCCCTTTCTCCCTGCAGTAGGGAATATTGACCTCAGCCTCCATATCCTGGTTGCGCCCGAATATCACCGTCGGCCTTACGTTCCATACAAAAAAAGAACCGGGAGCATGCTCAACCGCCCACTCTTCAAGCGCGAGCCAGAACACCAGCCTGCGTCCACGGTTACTCTCGTCCTCAGGCAATCTCAGCAAATTCATGACTATAAGGACAAAGAATGAAATCATCTGCCGGTGAAGGACCACTCATCAAAAACCACATTTCCGGTCAGGACGAAATAGAGACGATGGACTCCACCTGATGACTTGACGCGGTTGCATCGGGCAGTTAGTTCCTTCATTTCCTGACTGTCTGCAGATATTTCAGCCAGAACGGGACCGTCCGGTGAATCCAGACATGCCCTGATGTGCCCCTGCCCGCCGGCCTTGACCTTCATGGTCCTGGCCCTTCGTCCCATATCGACTCCACGCAGTTCAATTATACCACGCTCCGGCTTAAAGTCTTTGATTGACATAGTGCCTACACTGACGGTCATATTGCCGGCCTTATCACCCTGTTCAAACCTTATTCCTTCAGTGGCAGCCGATGTCTCTGCCTGCTGGAGCTTGTAAGGGTTTAGGCAGCGTATCTGTTCAACCCCTTTTACGGTTGCCGTGCATTCGTCGATATGTACGTTCTGCTCGTCCACGTTTACCTCATCGATGCAGATGCTTCGGAACCCGCCATGTGTGCCGAACGATTTCTGAAGCATCATGGTATGGTAGAGCAGGTACCATTTTCCTTCATACTTATGCAGGTGGGTGTGGTTGTTGCTGTGCTCGAAATACCCGAAATCACCTGGGTTCTTCAGATACATGTTCTCATAATGCCATGACAGGGAGTCCAGTGGAGTTTTACTTGTCATGTAGCTCATGCAACAACGTGGAGGAACCTCATCAGAAAGGTCCCAGTCCTTGTGGTCCTCCCAGTCAAGATTATATGTATAGACGTATGTTCCGTTTATGTAATTGAGCTCATTTGCCTCGAAATGACTCTTGGCTGGCAGCGGAATAAAACCGCTCTTGATTGAAACCAGGTCCTCACCCAATTCCGCAATCCGGCTGTGGCGGGCTCCGAATGTTATCCAGCCTCTACCTTCGTCATCTATGACCGCACCGGGATCAAAAGGCACATCGCAATTACCCAGACCTGGTGTCTGGGCATCGACAAGGCTCTTCTGCAGAGGTGATTTCCACGGACCGACAGGTGATTCCGCAGTGAGAACTCCTGTGCCGTAGCCACTGTTGGAGAAATATAGGTAGAAATGTGTCTTGCCATCTGATTCCTTGCGGGAGATAATGCTGGGAGCCCAGGAGTTGATTATCCACGGTGCAAGTTCCCCAACCGGAATCAGACCGTGATATGTCCAGTTGACCATATCATCAGTGGACATCATGGCCAATGTCTTTATTTTCTCATAACCGTTCTTCTCGGCTTTCTCATACTGTTCGTGGTCACCGGTTCCATAAACATACAGGCGGCCGTCATATTCGACCGATGTAGGGTCCGCCGTAAAGAGAAAATCCAGCACAGGATTGGCATTGTCAGTACCCATTTTGGGCGATGTCTGGGCACACAGCGTAGTGCCGTAAAACAATATTGATAACAGGGGGAACAGAAAATCAGGTTTCATATCAGTTTTTTTTATGATTCTGCCAACTTAGGCTAATATGGAGTTCCAGTCAAAATCTATGCGTTCTACATCATCTTCAGACAATTCACCTATCTGCACCTCTACATATGTGAGGCTTGTCAGAGCTCTGAAACCATGGAGTTCACCATTCCTGATGGTCACCGCATCACCTCGTCCTATTCTCATGAACTCTCCATCATGTACCATAATGCCTTCTCCGTCAGTCACCATAATGGTCTCTGAGCAATGAAGATGACGCTGATAGCTGGTGTTCCTGCCCGATTCAATGTTTATGACCTTAGTCAGAGAACATACTCCGTCAGGCAATTGCTTATAGTCAAGGACACGATATGTACCCCACCTCCGCTCTTCGAACATAGGACGTGTCTGGAAAGACTCTACATGGCTCTTTATTGTCTCACTATATTCCTTTCCGCACACCAGAATCCCGTCAGGACTGGCGGCCACGACAGCATCGCTGATACCGTTAACGAACATGGGTATATCAAGTTCGTTTATGGCGTGAACATTGTTACAGTCAGGTCCGGTCTTGGCATTGCCTATGGTAGCGGATGACAGTTCAGCTGTAAGGCTGTTCCACGTTCCCAGATCTTTCCACTCGCCATTGTATGCTATCACGGCTACTGAGGAGGCTTTCTCCGCCACCTCGTAGTCAAAACTTATCTTTGGGAACTTGCCATAATCCGAACGTATTTCAGCAAATGAATCATGATTCAAGTACTTACGGACTATCCGCATCATGTATCCCAGCTTGAAAGCGAATATTCCACCATTCCATAAGGCACCCTCCTCAAGAAGTTCAGCCGCCTTTTCAGCCGATGGTTTCTCTGTAAATCTCTTGACCATAACCGGTTCATGTGTGCCTGCATCAGGTTTGGCTACAGGTACCACATATCCGAATTTTGTGGAAGGATATGTGGGCGTTATTCCCATAAGTACCATCTCCGCCACACCGGATTCAACAGCCCTTGCCATATACCGGATAGTTTCAAAATAACCTGTCTCCGTATATGGGTCACAAGGCATGACAACAACGGTCTCATCCGGACTGCACTTTTTTTCAAGAGCAAGATATGATGCCGCCAGCGCAATGGCAGGGAACGTATCACGTCTCTCGGGTTCAGTCACCATGTCAATCAACTGCCCCAGCTGATTCAGTATTATATCACTTTGGGAAGCATTGGTAGCAATCGTGATGTTTGCAGAGAGATTAGCTTCAAGTATCTGACGCACCACTCTCTGCACCATTGATTCCATTCCTCCTCCCGGTTTCTCAAGCAACTGCAGGAACTGCTTGGAACGGGCATTGTTTGATAGAGGCCACAGCCGTTTGCCTGAACCTCCTGACAAGAGTATTATTTCCATTCTGCAAATTTACATTTTTCCTTCTTATGTATGTATCTGTTTGTCAACAACTGTTGCGGATCATCGGAAATCATTGAAACGGTAGTTAAAGGAGATGATGAACATGGAGGTGTCGCCGAATGTGCGGCTCTCGTTCCAGTTTGTACCCGACACTGAAGCGGAGAAACCGTTGTATTGCTTTAGTATGTCACGCCATGTAAGCGAGAGCGTGGCCTGCCGGCTCTTGAGGAAACTCCATTCCGCCGAGATGTTCCACAGACACTCAGGACGGTTAGCCGATTCCATCTCATACCCGAACGGCCGGTTGTAGCTGCATCTTGTCGATGCCCCCAATCCTATCGATGACTGGTATGACAGCTCCACACCGGCATTGAAGCGTTTTCCCCCGCTGGCCTTATCCAGGTAATCACTCTTGCTGCGGTCCATTGTATAACCTACATTCCCCTGAATCATCCAGAACTGGTCAGAGTACGCACCCTCCATGTTAAGGCTTGTCTGATGATAGTCAGTGGCGCTCTTGTTAACGGACGCATCGGCAAAAGACTGGACAAAAGCAACATTATGATGGAGAGAATGATTGGCGGTAAAATTCACCGACAGATCCTGGAATGGATAGGTAAGGAATAAGTATTCACTCGTATTCCAGCTGCCGTTAATATTCTCGGGCGATGTTATTCTGGCACCGGTCTGCCTGTCCAGACGGGTAAGTGTGGTTATCTGGTTGAAAGTTGTGCCGTAGCTCACGCGGGTACGCATCCAGGACTGGAGCTGGAACTCCAGATTTACATTGTGCGAGAATGAGTTCTTGAGGTTACTGTTACCCTCATGTATGTTCATGGGATCGCTGTAATCAGTCACCATGGATAGCTGCTCCACTCCGGGAAGTCCGTTTGAGCCGTTGTATCCCAGGCCTATCTGGCTCTTTCGGAATACCTTGACACGGAAATCGGCATCCACTGAGTATCGGATACCTCTGTAACGTATATGCTCGTCATCCCTGTCCTGAATCCTGTTCAGATTATCGATAGTCATAAGTACCGGAGCGGCACTGGCTGACATATTAATCCTGTAAACGGAGTCCGAGTAGAAATAATCCATGTCAAAAGTGTTGGTCAGATTGCTGTTCCGTCTGTCATAGAAGAGTGAATCCACATCAGTACCGGTGCCGTCAGCGTTTATATCCTCATATCGCTGAATGCTTTTGCCGTCATCGAATGAGAAACGGTAACCTAATCCGACATAGCCGGCATCACCCATCTGACGGTTAATACTCACATTGGCGCTGTAGTTGTTTGTATGGGAAGGTGTGTAAATCCTGTGGTTTACCCTGCGGACGCTGTCACCAAGCTGCATGAAACGGCTTTCCGATATGTTTGTACTGATGCCGTCATTATCCGAATGGGCTGCCCTCATGTAGATATTCAGGTGGTACCTGTCATCCTTGCCGAAAGTCTTGCCCAAACCTCCGTTCAAACCGTATGAACTGCCCGTGCTCTCTCCGATACTGGATTGTTTGGTGGAACTTATCAGTCCCTCTCCGTCATTAGATATGGAATCAGTTGAATTGCTGCTGTTTTCACTCTGACTTTCGGACATGGACAACTCCATGTTATACCAGGTCTTGTCATCAATCCGCCCGTTCAGGTCCACACTACCGCTCCAGTTGCGCCCGCCATTGGAGTAGGAATTCTCAGTCACTGAATTTTGTGTAAACCCAGGCATGAACATTTTGCTGTAACTGGCTGTCTTGTTCTCGTTGTAATTACTTCCGTAATTTGCCGATGCCCCGACTGACAGCTTCTTGAACTCCTTGCTGTAATATATGTTGCCGCTGGAATTTTCGGTCTTGAGCTGGTTGGAATACTCATACGGAATAGTGTTACGGGATAATGAGCCGTACATCTCAGACCCTCCCTGCTTCCAGGTGGAGCCATCGACCGACACCCTGTACTTGTCAAATTTCTCAGTGGTCCCAAGTTCTACGCTCGCGAATGTGGTGCGGTCCATAGGTGTCTTGGTCTGCATGTCCATGACGAGATGATTGTCACTCATCACATTGAGGGTGTCATCAGGTACTTCATACACTTTGAGGCTCTTGAGCTTCTCGGTGGGCATGTTGTTCAGGGCTATGCTCATGTCACGCTTGAAGAACGAGTCTCCGTTCAGCCGTATCTCATTGATGTCACGTCCCAGATAAGTCATCTTGCCGTCAGTGTATTTCAGTCCGGGCAGACGGCGCACCAGGTCCAGCAGCACGCTGCCGGTGGGCATTTCATAAGCATCGGCATTGAATATGATTGTGTCACCACGCTGGTACATGCGTTGGAGCTCAGCCACAATCTCCACCTCCTCCGACGTAAGCGGATTGCTGCGCAGCACCACTGAATCCAGTTCCACCGTATATGTATGGATTCCGCTCTCGCGTTTCATGGGAGGATCCATGATGGAATCCAGGGTCTGCATTCCGAGATAAGAGATGGTGATGCGGATACGCGTATCCCTGAGACGGTCCCGACGTGACATATAGACCCAGAAACTGCCATCCTTATCCGCAGCAGAACCATCGAACGAAGTTGTGTCTCCCATACAAGTAACCTTTATGTTTGCCCCTTGAAGCGGGTAAGGTTCAGGCTCATAATCATCCACGCCATACACCTTACCGTTCACCTGGAAAACCTGCTTGACGTATGTACGCAGCATGGATTCCACCTCCGGACTGCTCCAGTCCTGCGCCCTCGATCCTGCTGCGTAAAGCAGCATCAACGCTACCGGAATTACTTTCTTCAGATTCATATCGCGAAGTTATTTCAACTTCTTTTACGATACAAATCCGCAGAAGTCAAAAATAGTACAATTGGGGCCAGGCCCCAATTGTACCGTAGAAAGATAAACGCCCCAGAATGCCAAGTTATGCGGACATTCATCAGGTTCCTTTTGCTTATCGTGCTCTATAAATGATTACTTTGTCGCGGTATTTCTCAGTCAGCAAAGATTTTAGCTGCTGAAGGTTGACATCAGAGTATTGTAAGTAAAGAGCTTTGCGATGCCCTTCAAACAAATCTTCCAAGGCCGATTCCAGATTGCCGGATGCAACAACTGCTTCGTTCGGTGGATTGACTTCAAAATGGTCATTGCAAACGTATGGGCCAATCTTAAAAAGTGATTGCCATGCGGCCTCCATTAGAGGCATCAGGTTTTTATTCATTTCGTCGGAGCCTTTTTTAATGATATTGTTAAGTTCCTGAAGTTTCTGTTGCAATTTATCTTTTGCTTCCCTTATCTCCTGTTCACGTTTGCTTCTCTGGTTCTCAGGCAGAGTATCACGTTGTCTTTCATAATAATAAACCATCAGATCAGTCTCTTTTTGAATGGGAAGCAATTCATTAGTGGTGAACGAGCGTTGAATGGCTACGGCCTCCTTTTGCGATGATTCGTATGCATCTCTCAAAGCTTTTACTTCAGGCAAATCTGCAATTCTTCTTTCCTGTCCATCGCTGATTGAACTCAATAATATGTTAAACACTAAATCATTATACTCTTTTCCTATCAACGTAGCATCATAAAGATATATCCATTGGATAGAAGGAGTTGTGCTGCCGTCTTGTTCCTCACTACCATTATAGTCAGATAGTGAACGGGGTGGTATATTATCCGGGGTTACGGCAATCTCAGTACGCCCAAACAGGACGGATGTCATTCCCAGCATGGGAATCAGGAGAAGCAGCCACATGAGGCGGCTCTTCCGGGTTTTGTTCTTGTTCAACATAATAATTCTCTTTTTAATGTTTAGGTTAAAGGAACTGGCCAGCGCATAGGCCTCTGCGCCTACAGTCCGCATTATCAACAGTTTCTGATAGTCACTGTTACGTATGCCGTAGCGGCCAGTCACTTCGCTGTCGGCCTCAAACTCATGGACTATCTTTATCTCTTGCAGTACAAGCCAGCATACCGGATTAACCACGGTGCAGGCTAACAGGAACACCAGATCGGCCGAATGCAGCAGTCTGATATGTGCAAACTCATGCCTTAGGCTTGCCCGGCGGGCAAATCCGTTCTCATTATCGGATATGACAATGTAGTTCATCCAACTGAACGGGCCGAAATCCTCATCGTGCGTGACAAGCCAAACCGTGCGGCTTATGCGGTGGCGGCGTTTTCCGCGCAGGAACCGTCTTGTCCGGATTATGCTTCGGCTCCAACCAACCATAAGCATCAGTACGTATGCCGAATACACACAGACCAGAACCACAGCCCACATACTGTGTCCTGCAGGCTCAGAGTTCTCTACCGCCATCATCTGCGGCTCACCTATCAGGATAAAGGAGCCTGACAACTCCTGGGCAAACTCCATTCGCTCAATTGCCATATTGCTCACTACGGGTGTCTGTTCAGGCAAGGTAATATGCACTAGGGGAAGAAGCGCTGAGAGCACCGTTGCTCCCAGCAGGTAGAACCGGTTGAAACGGTATAATGTGGTTCCGCTGAATGCCGCCTTGTAGATGATAAGCAGCACTATCAGGGCAAACGCCCATTCCAATATGTAAAGGACTATACTACCCATAATGAATCTTATTTTGCGTTTTCGGCCATACGAATAAGGTCTCTCAGGTCATCGATGCTTACCTCCTGCTGCTGCACAAGGCAGGATATGAAATCCTTGTATGAGCCGTTAAAGAACCGGGCAACACTCTCCTTGTTCATCAACTCAACGTATTTGTCACGGCCCACTGCAGGCTCATACAGAAAGAACCGGGCACCCAGCTCCTGATGTTTAATCATTCCGCTTACCTCCAGGCGGCGCACAAACGTAGTCAGCGTGTTGAAGTTAGGCTTAGGCTCGGGCATGCGTTCCAGCAAATCTCTCATGGACAGCGCTCCGTTATCCCAGAGCACATTCATGATTGCAAGTTCTTTATCTGTCAGTTTTTTCATATCTCAATAATGTTTTGTTTCAGGCTTCCGATGCAAATAAATTACATTTTGTAAAAACAACCAAACATTTTGACAATTTTTTATACTTTCGTTGTAAACATAAACATACAGGACTGGACCTGATCTATAATGTAAAATAAAGTGGATGATGATAAAAAAGAGGGCGGACATTGATATCCACCCTCTTTTTCTTATTGTTATTGGTTTAATCGAGATAGAGTACAGCCTTGTCGGAGTATTCTCTTGACAAATTCCTTTGGATCAATCTGTAATTTGAAGATGAATATGGGATTGTAAAACCTTTTATTCTTCCGTCAGACAAGTCTTTCAGATGGGTATCCAAATTATCGGCCGACATTTCTGTTATATCGGTGTTATTGTAATGAGTGATGCACACATACTGATATCTTTCAACAGTTGATTTCAATACATTTCCGTATTCGTCAGAAAGATCCAGATTCATCTCATCCGCTCTTTTACGCAACTCAGCCATGTCTTCCTGATATTTCTGCTGAATCTTTTCATAATCCTCAATCTTCTTGTCGGGATTCTGCTCCAAGAGACTCAATTCATCCTGATATTTTTTAGCTAAAGCGCGGGTCTCACTCTGTGCAGCTCTGAAGGCATCAACAAAAGCCTTCATTTCGGTGGAATTCAGGTCATCGGTGTCCCCATTGTATGATGTCATGTATGCTATCAATGATTTAGAAAGAACTTCCATATTATCCAGATTGTTCTCCAGATTCCTTATATCAATGAGATAAATGAATTGGCGGTGGTCTTCACCGGTAGTTTTTGAGCCCACATACCTGATATTAAGTAGTCGTTTCTTTCTAAGTGAATTCTTAATATCCGTAACAAGACCATTCTTGGCATCGGGTCTGATGTTCAGGGCAACATCTCTGATATGCCTGCCTGTTTTATCGGCATTGTCAATGTATTTTTCAAGCTGGTCAACATTGGTAAATTCCTGCGGAACAGTCCAACTTAATATTACATTCTCACCATCCCGCCTTTCATCTATCTTTGCAACCATGTTTTTTTCATTGATATCCAGACAGAGTTCATAGTAGTTGTCCGAAGAAGTATTGCCCGGTCTGATTACCCGGGAAATTACGCTGAACTCCGGGGATTCCTCATTTTCCCAGGCACTCTCCGGCAACTCTGTTATGTACGTTTTAAGATTCACCGATTGTCCGGACTGCTCTGTGTACATTACATCAGGTTCTTTGTAGCTTTCCATAACAAGGTTCAGCAGCATTCTGTAGCGGATGGTTTCTTTCAGGTCAAAGATTGGTCCCATGGGAACATCGGGGTGAATTGAAAGTCGGACTTTTCGGATCTTCATACCGTCTGATAATGCCTGGTCTATATAATCATCAAGCTCCTCTACACGGATTTGTTTCGGGGTGGTCTCACTCCTGAAACGGTCCTGGCCGTTCTCATTATCAAACATTACTGTCGATACATACAACCTGACGGGAGAATTTGTGACCCTGATACGCAGATCCTTATTGACTTTGTCGTCCTTGACCACGTAATTGCCGGCGGCAGATTTGACCTCTTTTTTGATGAGTTCGCCTTGAGCACCACCATATACTTTAGGTTGTGCTTCAGAGATTTTCATCTGATACATGCCACGGGCAAACTTCTGCTGACTATCAGTGCATTGGTCATAATTCTTTCCGAATTTGCTCACACACAGTTCATCGCGCAGTTCATTATATGCTTTTTGCAGCTCATACCTTACATCACTCCAAACGCCAGCCGATGAACTGCGGTCATATTGTAATGATAATACATGTTTTACAGTAGTCTGAACAGTTCCATA
>DBYG01000087.1 GCA_002310175.1 Bacteroidales bacterium UBA1192 | reverse complement strand
GCTCAAGGATATGTATCGGATTACAGAAATAGGAAAGATAGTCCGAAGCCTTTCAGTCGATGAGCTGCCGCAACTAATCAATATACTTAAGGGCGATATGGCGTTTATCGGCCCCAGACCTCTGCTGAAGGAGTATCTGCCGCTTTACTCGGCTGAGCAGATGCGGCGTCATGAGGTTAGGCCGGGGATGAGCGGATGGTCTCAGGTGAACGGGCGGAATGAGCTTTCATATACCAAGCAGTTTGAATATGATGTCTATTACGTGGATCATCTTTCGTTCCTGCTGGATGTAAAGATTTTCTTTTTGACCGTATTCAAGGTTTTTAAACGGGATGGAATTAATGAGGCCGGACAGACAACTAGAGAACCTTTTGATGGAACAAACTGATTTAAATACTGTTCTGGCCTTGCAGTGGCTCAGATATGTGCTCAATCCGGGGACATCGGCCCCTGATGTAAAGGATTGGACGCATGTTTTGGATTTTGCCCGGAAGCAGGCTTTGGTTGGTATTTGTATTCCTGAGGTATGTCCGGACTCCATGCCTAAAACTGTCCTGCTTGGATGGATTGGGCAGATTCAGATGATAGAGCAGCGTAACCGTCTGATTAATAAGCGGATTGAACAGCTGTTTGAGATGATGACGATGGATGGTTTTGAGTGCTGTCTGCTCAAGGGGCAGGGCAATGCCGAGAAATATCCCAATCCAATGAGACGTACTCCGGGGGACATTGATATTTGGGTCGACGCTGATCAGGAGACGGTTTACCGATATGTGCACTGCAAGTTCCCCGATGAGGAGGTGTCATTTAAGCATATTCATTTCCCAATATTCAGCGATGTGCCGGTTGATGTTCATGTGACTCCGCTCAAGTTATTCAGTCACCGGAACCGGAAATGGCTGCAGTGTTGGATTGAACGGAATAAGAAGGAGCAGTTTTTGAACCGGATTACTCTGTCTGGGGTTGAGAGGGCTGTCAGTGTTCCGACCGATGCGTTTAATGCTGTATACCAGATGGGGCATATGCTGATGCATTTCTTTGATGAGGGGCTGGGACTCAGGCAGGTTGTGGACTATTTTTATGTCCTTCAGCGTCTGGATAGCGCGCAGTACCGGAGTATAGCTGAGACTTTCAGGGAGTTGGGGATGCTGCGTTTTGGCCGGGCTTTGATGTGGGTGGAAACTGATGTGCTGGGGCTGCCGCCTTCCTGTTGTATTGTGGAACCTGACGAGCGGCTTGGCAAACAGATACTCGATGATATTATTGAAGGAGGAAATTTTGGGCATCATACCCAAAGATTTAAAGGCAAAAGAGGTTTCTACCACAGAGGTGTAGCCAATGCAAGACGTATCATGAGGCTGTTCAAGGTGGCTCCTGGGGAGTGCTGGGCAAGGTTGAACAGAAAGATTGGTACGGTTTTGCGGCATGCTGTGGGGATTCGGAGAGTGGAATAGGACGATTTTCAAATGAGCAGAAAGAGGATTTACTTGTGCCTGGCTCACATGAGCGAGGCCGGACTTGAACAGAAATATATCAAGGAGGCGTTTGACTCCAATTGGGTCGTGCCGCTCGGCCCCAATGTGAACGGGTTCGAGAAAGACCTGGAGGCTTTTGTGGGGCAGGGTAAGCGCGTCGTGGCTTTATCGGCCGGTACTGCAGCCGTGCATCTGGGACTGCTTGCCTGTGGCGTGGGTCCCGGCGATGAGGTCTGTGTTCAGAGTCTTACTTTCTGCGCTTCATCACATCCCGTTTCATATCTGGGTGCTACTCCGGTTTTTATTGATTCCGAGCCTGAGACATGGAATATGGATCCTGAGTTGCTAGAGGAGGCTATTAAGGACAGGATTGCCAAGACCGGTAAGGCTCCCAAGGCTATCGTGCCGGTAACACTATATGGTATGCCGTACAGGATTGACCGTATTACGGAAATTGCCTGCCGGTATGGGATACCGGTTGTAGAAGATGCTGCCGAAGGTTTCGGCTCCAGGTTCAATGGTCAGATGCTGGGGACATTCGGTAAGTTTGGCGTTTTGAGCTTTAACGGAAACAAGATGATTACCACATCGGGCGGCGGTGCTCTGATTACCCCCGATGAGGATTCGTGGCGCGAGATTATGATGTACGCCACCCAGTATAAGGAGTGTTATCCTTACTATCAGCATGAGAAGATAGGGTATAACTACCGTATGAGTAACGTATGCGCGGGCATCGGCCGTGGACAGATGAGTGTGGCTGATGATCATATTGCGCATCATAAGCATGTACAGAAACTGTATGAGGAGTTGCTTGCCGATGTTACCGGGGTGACTGTTCATAAACAGCCTTCAAAGGGCGGATTTGATTCCAACTACTGGCTTTGCACGATTACGCTTGATCCTGCTTTGCGTATTAAAGGGCAGGAGAATGCTTATAAGGCGGTTGTTCCTGGTGCTGTTGGCGGTGCGGCGAGTATTATGCATATTGCACCCGATGCTTTGACAGACTGCCAGCCTAATGACAACGTGGAGGCTCTGAGAGTATTCCTGGATGCTGCGGGCGTTGAGGCCCGTCCCGTTTGCAAGCCTATGCATAAGCAGCCGGTGTATTCATCGGCCCCGGCGTATGTGAATGGAGTTAGCGAGGCGGTGTTTAAGGTTGGCATGTGCCTGCCCGCCGGTCCGTACGTATCGGACCAGGATGTACGGTATATTGTTGATACTATTAGGGCGGCAATTGCTTGATGTTGAGTTTGATATCTAACGTTGTTTATTAAATAATTAATTTACCCACCTATGAACAAGAACGAAAAAGAAAAGAGAATTTACAAAAGTCCAAAAACTGAAGTCATCAAAGCCAAATACGAGGGTCTGCTTTGCATAAGTGGCCAATGGGGATTGATTGACTAGGATTCTACTCTATCCAATAATTAACGGTCGGTATTTAAGAATGATCCATTCTTAGCTATTATGTGGAAGATGACAATGGAGGTTCAATCGATCTCGTGTGCATCGTCATAATCAGGGCTTTTGCACACAATTTTGTTAAGTTCGGTTTCAATTACTGTGGTCTTGGGGGCTTGGTAGGTTGTTTTGGTTTGCATAATTAAAAAGACTGTTGGTTATGATTGTTGCAAAGATAAGTATTTTCCCTATTTTTGCGTAAGATACTGGATGGGAATTACGCTAGAAATACGTGGTTCACCGGATGCTTACAAGGAGGCTATTGCCAGGAATTAATCGTCCGGTGCCCCTTGGTAATAATACTCGTCGCTATCTACCAGCAGAAGGGGCAGATCTACAAACTTGACTACCTCAATTGACGGTTTCTTGTACTTCTTACGATTGGTTGTTTTTGTTTTCATAATTTCTTATTATTGGAATGTACTGATGCAAATATCGGGAATCATTAACGTGTCTCTTTTTGTATGAAACGTTTGATGGTTCGACGTATATAATTATTCGTCAGAATTAATGCCGCTCTCGCAAAGAATCTGGTTCAACTCAGCTTCAATTACTTCAGTTTTTGGGGACTGGTTGTTTTTTTTGGATTCCATATATAGACAATTTGTGATTCTGATTGTAAAGATAAGGTTTTTTAGCGACATTTCAAATTGGGATGGCAGATTTTTTGTGCAAAAGGGGTCAGGCCCCAATTGCACGTGCAAAAGGGGACAGGCCCCAATTGCACGTTTTTTGACTGGATGCAAGTGTATATTACACGCGCAATTAATACAACTAACTTGGTTAATTGTTGGTTGCATATCGGCCTAAGTATTATAAGCGGAACAAGTGCGGGGGAATCGGTTGTTATCGGGTATCGGGACTATAGATTGTTAGAAATGAAAATTATTGATGAGAAGTTGCTGAATGAGGTTAGTTTGCAGGCGAAGAAATCTCCTCGATTGCGGATGCGCTCGGCTTGCCGCTTTGCTTGTCAAATAATTATAACTTTCATCAGTCGCTGGAGGATAAATGTCATCGGATGCTGAATGCGGTGGAGCCAGGGACTGTGGTCGCTATTCATCGGCGCGTGGCGATGAGATGTAACTACGTCCATTGAGTTTTGTGGAATATAAATCCACATGGTAGAGAAATTTGCATGGGCCATGTTATAATGAAAATAATAACGGTTTTCTTTGTTTTTGATATAAAATATGTATATTTGCCGTGAAATTTTAACGGAATCACTATGATTTTGCGCTTTATTGTTGAGAATTTCGCATCGTTTAAAGGGCAAGTAGAGTTTAATACTTTCCCGTCAAGCAAGAGCCACAATCATGATAATCATAAGATTGATTGTGGTCATGCCACTGCGTTAAGGCTGGGGGCTATTTATGGTGCTAATGGTGCGGGAAAGAGTAATCTGATATATGCACTGAACTTTTTGCGAAGTGCTGTTCTGTCCGGTTCTATTGGAGGGTATGACTTGGCAGGCGTTCCTTTTAAGTATGATACAGATAGCTCGGATAAACCAACGGGGTTTGCTATAGAATTCTATCTGAATACAAACACATACTATTATCATGTTGAGTTCCAGAAGCACAGTGTTCTTGTAGAGGAGTTGCTTTTGTGCCTGAAACGCAGGGATATTGAGTTGTTTTCCAGGAATGAATCTGCCATAAAAATCAACGGCAAGTACTCTTCAAAAAAGATGAACGACTCATATATCGATGCTATAAGCCGATTGGTACGTCCTGATATGCTGTTGCTCTCTTTCTTGGGCGGCTATTATCCCGATGAGATTCCGATGATAACAGATGCATTCAGATGGTTTGACAATTCATTGCATTTGGTAGGACCAGGAAGTAAAGTGCTTTATGTTCCTCATCTTTTAGAGACTAATAAGAGTTTTGCTGATCTTGTCAATTCTACTGTCCCGGAGTTAGGCACAGGCATCTCAAGGTTGGAGGTTCGTAAAGAACTGTTGGTTGAAAGTGAGATTCAGAATAATCCAAGGCTTTTAAAGGCATATAATGATGCCAGGAATATGCCAGGTGTTCCTGTTGTCCTCTCTGATGCAACAGGAAAGGAAAACCTGAATATTATATCGGACAATACACATAATGTATATTTAAAGAAGATAGTGGCTATCCATTCAATGAATGGAGTAGAGTATGAGATGCCCATGCGGTATGAGTCTGATGGCACGTGCCGACTGATAGAGTATATGCTGCTATTCTATGGCATTTCATTGAATTCTGAGGTATATGTTGTTGACGAGATTGAGCGTAGCATTCATCCTATCCTGATAAAAAGCATTATCAGAAAGATATCGGAGAGCAATGAGATGAATGGTCAGCTGATTTTCACGACCCATGAGTCTTGTTTGCTTGATCAGGATATATTGCGTCCTGATGAGATTTGGTTTGCCCAGAAGGATGCCGAGCAGGCCACTCAGTTGTATCCTTTGAGTGACTTTAATATTCATCACACCGCCAATATTGAGAACGGTTATTTGAACGGCCGTTATGGCGGTATTCCATTCCTATCTAACCTGAAAGATTTACACTGGTAACCCATGATTCAACGTCGGAGAGATTACGGCAAGCGTGAGCCGTCAAGAGATGCTCATAAGATTTACCTTGTTTGCGAAGGAAAAGGCACAGAACCTGACTATTTCAAGTTCTTTGAGGGATTGTCATCGAACTTACAGGTTATAACTATTCCGCCAACGGATGGTAGTGATCCTATTAAGCTTATGGAACTTGCTAAGAAGGAATTGATAGGTCCTGACCGCAAGTATACAGTTGAATGCGAGCACGGTGATACGGTCTGGTTTATTGTCGATACTGATACGTGGGAGGAAGAGGGGAAGATTAAGCTATTGAGAGATTTTTGTGATTCGCAGAATTCCGCCATTAAAGATAAATTGGATGAGGTGAAACCGTATCCGGTATGGAATGTGGCTCAAAGTAATCCTTGTTTTGAGATTTGGTTATACTATCATTTCTATGAAAAGAAGCCGTCTCAAGAGAAGGTCGGGGATTGTGCCTCCTTTAAGGAATATGTTCATAAGGAGATTTCCGGAGGGTTTAATTTTGAGAAGGATCCGGCGCGGTTAGAGGATGCGATATATAATGCTGAGGCAAACTTTGGGATGGAAAAGGACGGTAGGCTGAGTCTTTATTCTACTGAGATGAGCAAACCTGGCCGGGAGATTCTGGGATTTGTAAAGCCGGAGCTGGATAAGTTGCGGAACAAACTATAAAATGATACAATTGTGATATGAACCCCGAAAGTTTTTTGTCCAACTTTCGGGGTTCATATCACTTTTGTACTATTTTGGGAGGAAGTGGGTTAGGTTGGTGGGCCAGGAGGGGGTGTGGATTAGGCGGCCGGCGTTTTGGGCGCGGAGGAAGCGGAGGAAGCGGCTGCGGCTGACGGTCATCTGGTAGAGGGGTTTGTCGGCGAGGTCGGTGAAGATTACTTCACGGTGCTTGCCTGCGCTCTCCATTGCATGACGCAAGGCGTATTCGAATTCGGTGTCGGAGGTGTTGAAAGTGTATAGGTAAGTGGCTGTTTGTTCGTTTGTTACGAGTTCTACGGCGGCTTTGCCTTCTTTGATTCCGGCGAACCAGAATCCGGGGTCATCCAGTGAATAGAGGCCGATGATCATGTGGCACCCGAGAGCTTGCATCTGTTGGTATTCGTTGGCTCTTTCGCCCAGTCGTTCAGAGAGTTGCGCGGAAAGTTCATCGTGCGCGGCCTTCCATTTCCTGACGACTTTTGTGCGTGCGGCACACATTTTTCCGAACACGGTCTCTGTGTCCCGGCCGATGCGGCTGATTTGGTAGTGTTCCCCGGAGTCCAGTTTGAGGGAGATTTTAAATTGCTCTGTTTCAGGCTCTTGCGAGAAGCAGAGGGGGATGCGCCGCGCACCGTTGTTATGCGGGAGTATGCACAGGCAGTCGCTGTGTAAAGATATTTTTGCGATGCCGTGACGCTCGTCTCCCTGCTCGGTGTAAGCGTAATCGCCCTCACCGGTGAAGAGGGGGGTGTCTTGCAGTTCCACGAAGAGCGCATTCAGGCAACGGGCGTTGTAGGCTTGCCAGAATTTTTCGAAAAAATCTTCGGTTTGCAGTCCCAATTGCGAGATTTCTACCTTGCCGCTTGAGGTGTCCAGAAACAGGTGGTAGTTCAGTAATCGGAAGTCGTTGATATCGGCATAGTTAACGTTGAACTTGCGGTTGCCGGCGCGGAATTGCAGTTCTTCCTGGCCGATGGCGCACACAGCTTCATCGGACAAAATTCCGGTGTTGATTCGGCAGTTATAAGTTCCTGAACCCATGGTGGTTAGGGGGGCGATGCTTAAAGCTTTGTGGTTAGAGTTTTGTGCCGCATTCGCCGCAGAACTTGGTGCCGGGTTCGTTTTCTTGACCGCAGTTGGGACAGATGGCCTTGCCGCCTACGGGTGCACCGCATTCGCTGCAGAATTTTGTGCCTTGCTGGACCATTGCGCCGCAGTTGGGGCATTTGAGCAGGCTCAGGGGCTTACCGCAATTGTTGCAGAATTTGCCCTGGCCGGCGGGCTTGCCGCAGTGCGGGCAGAGGGTGGTGCGTTCCTCGAGCTTGCCGTGCCATACGGTTGCGGACTGGGCCTCTTCGTCGATGTTGCGGCGCATGGCTTCGTTGCGGGCTTTCGCCACGTAGCTGCTTTCGCGCGGGGCGCAGCTGATGCAGAGACCTTCTTCTTCGTTCCAGCAATCGGCACACACCCAGCTGTTGCAGGAGGGGCATTTCGTGAACATGGGCTTGACCTCGGCCTGGGCTTCGTCGAAGGATTTTTCCTGCTCCTTGCGCCATTGCGGGCTTCGGTCTTCCAGGCGGTCGCGGAGGGCGTTCGCGCCGGATTCGATGGCGTTGCCGAGGCTGCCGAGCTTGCCGCCCAGGAGGTTGCCGAGGATGCTGGCTCCGCGGCCGAAGCCTTCCGTGCGCTTCTTGCTGTTATAGGTGGTGGACTGCTTGAAGGTGGATCTGAAGCCGTTTCCGCAGCAATCGCAGTGGAATTCGTACTGAAAACCGGCTTCGGTTGACAAATCGTCGTAATTTCTTGTAAAACTGTGCAACATATTGCTTGATTTTGGCAGGTCACTTCCCGTTTCCGAAGACAGTCGGCTGACCCGCATTGCCGCCTGTTATCGGAATGACTGTACAAACTTACATAAAATCTGCTGGTTTTATTCATGGTGAAATAGAAATCGGAGATTTTTTTGGATTATTGGAGCTGACGGATGAGCAGTTTAGGAAGATTATTGAATTAGGACAAGCAAATGAACGCTATTTTATCGATTAAACCACAGTTTGTAGAGGAGATTGTGGCGGGGAAGAAGAAGTTTGAATACAGAAAGAGTGTGTTCAAACAGCCAGTGGAGAAAGTATATGTGTATGCGTCAGCTCCCATCAGTAAAGTGATAGGAGAGTTCCAGCCCGTTGATGTGGTTTCTGGAGTACCAGCGGATGTGTGGAAAGAGACCAAAAAGTTCTCTGGTATAACCAAGAAATTCTTTGATGAGTACTACAAGGGCAGGAAGACGGCATACGCGATAGTGATAGTAACCAGAGACAAGGTTATGAGGCACAATGACGAGAACGGCATCCTGATTATGAGCCTTGAGGAGTTCCTGATGGATGAGGGGGCTTTGGAGAGATAGAATCGGCATCATGAATACCAATACAGAGTATGAGAAGTTCACACGTGAGTTGTGTGAGCGACTGGCGTTATATAAGGGGCTACTTTCATCATCTGTGCAGCATAACGTAAAGCTGAGGGGTGAGTCAGGCCTGAATCACCAGATTGATGTTTACTGGGAGTATGAGAAGAATGGGGAAGTGCATCGGGTCGCTATAGAATGTAAGAACTATAGTTACGGCGTTTCTATCGGTAAGGTGCGTGACTTCTATGGTGTGATATCGGACCTGGAAGATGTGAAAGGCATTATGGTCACGACGGTTGGTTACCAGAAAGGGGCTAAGAAGTTTGCTGATTACTACGGTATTTCTCTTAAGGAACTAAGGGCGCCCAGAGATGGTGAGACTGTTATTGGTGAGCTTGATATGCAGTTTGAAACTGACGTTACTCATCGTCTCTTTCTCATAAATGAAGAGTGGGCTGCCAAGCGGGGCTTTGATATTAAATTAATATGTATCGGGAGAGAACAGCTATGTGTAGCGTGCAGAACAGTGAAAAGTGGAGTAATGCAACCCATCTGCCATTGAGTACCGTTGATGATAATATCAGAGATGCAGTTGGCCGTGTTTTATTGTCAATAGAGGAACTAAAGAAGCATGCCCCAGATAAGCGCCCGGACGATAATACCAATATCTATTGTTTTGAGGACGCATATGTAATAATTGATCATTGGGGGCTCATGAAGATAGATGAGATTAAGTTTGAGCGTGAATATTCAAAAGATGAGCAAACATATTCTATAGATGCCGGGCGTTTTGTTCGGGCTATTCTTGCGGATGCTTTGGGTGGGGAGAAGATGGTGATTATGTAGTATGGGCTCGCTTATCGGCTATGTATTTAATAATAAGCGGTATAAATATAACACTAATAATACTTAAATGTTGTAGTTATTGAAGCTAATTACTATATTTGCGGAAGAATAAAACTATACGACATGAAAAAGAAGGAGAATAATAACATTTTTGTTAAGATGATAGAGGATAAACATTCTATCATCCGAAGTATTCGTGAAGGCGTTCCGAGCAAGACTATAGAGAAGGAGAGAGATGTTGAGTTCGTTACGCCCGTATGATTATTGGGTAGAAGACGGACAATACCATTTTAAGACACCTTCGGGAGCTGTTTATGTTGCTTATTTCTTGAAGCTCCCTTTTGCTGATAATCTTTACACTTTTAATTTTGACAGGCTTAATCCCGGGGTGGGTGGAATGGTAGATGAGTGTGTGTCTGATACCATTTGTGCTATTCTTGTGAAGTTTTTCCAGAATCATCTGGATTCTATGTTAATTACGTGTGATTCATCGGATGGCCGTGAAATGGTGAGGAAAAGGCTCTTTGAGTCATGGTACTTATCTTATGCTCCAACGGAACTGAAGAAGATTGATCGATTTGGCCAGACTGAGGGCTACAATCTTGTGCTGTCGTTGTTCGTTTGGGATGATAATCCAGACAAGGAGCGTTTGATTGCGGTGTTGGATGAGTATTGTGATGATTTGCTGAATTATGAATAGTACTGAAGTGGATTGTTGTAAATAAATGCGTATTTTCGCCTTTGTTGAACCAATTAATGCTTTTGAGATATGTTTGAACTGATTAAATTGCCGTACGGGGAATCGGACCTGGAGCCGGTCATTAGCGCTCAGACGCTGAGTTTTCATCATGGGAAGCATCTGCAGGCTTATGTGGATAATCTTAATAAGCTGCTGTCCGGGAGCTCTCTGGAGGGTTTGTCTCTGGAGGAGATTGTGTGCAGGGCTAATCCGGCTGGTGGTGCATCGGCCAATCAGGCGGTGTTTAATAATGCGGGGCAGATTCTGAACCATAATCTTTATTTTACGCAGTTTGCCGCTAAGGGCGTTGCTTTGGCCGATGACGGTGGCTTGAAGGCTCAGATTGTTAGGCAGTGGGGCGGCGTGGAGGCGTTCCGGGCGGAGTTCGTGGCCAAGGGCGTGGGGCTGTTTGGCAGCGGATGGGTTTGGCTGTCCCGTGATGCCGACGGATCACTCGTGATTACGCAGGAGCCGGGCGCTTCTAACCCAGTTGTGCGCGGTCTCCGGCCGTTGCTTACGTTCGATGTTTGGGAACACGCGTATTACCTTGATTATCAGAACCGCCGTGCCGCGCATCTGGAGGCTCTCTGGCAGATTCTGGATTGGAGTGTGATTGAAAAACGTGCAATTGGGGCCTGACCCCTTTTGCACGTGCAATTGGGGCCTGACCCCTTTTGCA
>DBYG01000069.1:44019-44226 GCA_002310175.1 Bacteroidales bacterium UBA1192 | reverse complement strand
GGGTGCCCTCGGATCCGATGCTGCCATAGAGGCTGCCGATGTCGTCCTGATGGATGACAGGCCTTCCAAGATTGCGCTAGCAGTAAAGATGTCTCGCCGCACAATCCGTATAGCAAACCAGAATATATGGATGGCCATAGGAATAAAAATAGCCGTCCTCCTGTTGGCTATCCCAGGTTTTGCCACAATGTGGATGGCCGTATTCGC
>DBYG01000069.1:42444-43973 GCA_002310175.1 Bacteroidales bacterium UBA1192 | reverse complement strand
AATTGGGGCCTGACCCCAATTGTACTATTTTGTAACTTTGCAGTTGATATGGGAAAAATCAGATCATTTCTTGAGAGAAAGGATATTGTAATATCCGGTAAGAGGTACGGAGTTGATGCCTTGGGAGCTATGGCACAGGGACTCTTTGCGTCACTGCTCATAGGCACAATCATTGCTACATTGGGAGAACAGATCGGTGTACAGTGGCTTGTGGATATAGGCGGATTTGCCAAGAGTATGGCCGGTCCTGCTATGGCAGCATCAATAGCATACGCTCTGGGCACTCCTAATCTGGTCCTTTTCTCCATGCTGGCTGTAGGTGCCGCCGCCAATAAATTGGGTGGTGCGGGCGGACCGCTGGCTGTTTATGTGGTAACCATATTCGCATCCGAATTTGGTAAGGCCGTATCAAAAGAGACCAAGATAGATATTCTTGTAACACCTCTTGTTACGATTGCGGTGGGTGTAGGTCTTTCTTATTGGTGGGCTCCGGGTATCGGTGCCGCTGCCAGCAGTTTAGGTGATGTCATTATGTGGGCCACAACCAAACAGCCGTTCCTGATGGGTGTTCTGGTATCGGTTATTGTGGGTATGGCACTTACGCTTCCTATAAGTTCCGCAGCCATTTGTGCGGCTCTGAGTCTTACAGGTTTGGCCGGCGGAGCTGCATTGGCCGGATGCTGCGCCCAAATGGTGGGATTTGCCGTGCTCAGTTTCCGTGAGAACCGCTGGAATGGAATCATATCCCAGGGACTTGGTACAAGCATGCTTCAGATGGGCAATATAGTTAAGAATCCAAAGATATGGATTGCGCCCATATTGGTATCGGCCATAACAGGCCCTTTGGCTACTTGTCTGTTTAGGCTTGAAATGAATGGTCCGGCAATAGCTTCCGGTATGGGTACATGCGGTCTTGTGGGGCCGATAGGTGTCTATACCGGTTGGATGTCTGAAATATCGGCCGGCACACGTGCTATGATTGCCGGTGCCGATTGGATAGGCCTTATATCAATCAGCGTGGTTCTGCCCGCAATCCTGACCATAATAATAGGAGTGATGATGCGTAAGGTGGGCTGGATCAAGACTGGCGACCTAAAACTTGACTGATTTTTACAGAACTTTTTTTTTAGTACCAGGTTCGCAAGACTCACGGTATTCTTTACATCGTTTCAGAGTAAGAATGTCTCTCTGCCTGATAAAAAAAACTCCGACCGGAAGGTCGGAGTTTTTGTACTTGAGAGAAAGAATTATGCCTCAGTAGCCGGAGCTTCCTCAGCGGTAGCCTCGGTAGCCTCTGCTGCTGACTCCTGAGCTGCAGCTTCTGCGGCTGCTGCCTGAGCTGCAGCTTTGGCCTCAGCCTTCTTGGTGGCCACCTTCTCGGCGATAGCCTCATTAACCTTTTTCTCTGCTTCCAGTTTAGCTTTGCTCTGCTCGCGCCTGGTCTGCTCATCCTTGACGGTAATAGCCTTGAGTGAGCTCTCTTTAGCCTGCTTCCAGGCGTCAAACTTGGCCTGAGCTGCGGCCTCATC
>DBYG01000069.1:0-42270 GCA_002310175.1 Bacteroidales bacterium UBA1192 | reverse complement strand
TCTGCAATTACGATTGAATAGAAGGCATAACCTTTGTGGCCTCTTCTCTGCAATCTGATCTTTGCTGCCATAAGTTGTTGTTTTTATTGTTTATAATTGATTTGAATAACCGTTATCCCGTAACGGCGCCGCAAAGGTAGTAAAAAAGTATGAATCTGCAATTCAAAGGCTCTTTTAAAATATTTCAAATAAAAATGTCAATTTGATACGTTTCAAAAACGCAGAAATGACTTACATTTGTATGATTAAAACGGACCTGGACATAAAATGAGTGCGGACATAAGGCATGAGGGAGTGATAGACTCCATTGAGGGGCAGAAAGTTATCGTGCGCATATTGCAGGTTTCGGCCTGTTCGGGCTGTAAGGCAAGCGATGTTTGTCATGCAGCCGAAAAAAAAGAGAAACTTGTGGAGGTGGAGATGAATGGCACGGAGAGTCTGTCCGTAGGGCAGACCGTGACTTTAGTAGCGGGAAGCCGTATAGGAATGACTGCCGTCGTTCTGGCTTTCGGATTACCTTTACTCTTGCTTCTGGCAGCTCTCATTACGTCAATGGTGGTAACAGGGAGTGAGAAGGTGGCAGTTGTCGCAGCTATGGCGATTCTGCTTCCTTACTATTTAGTGCTGTTTTTTTTTCGTAACAGGATTAAGAGGGATTTCGGATTCAGTATTATAGATTAAATAAGGTATGTCTTTTTTATTGACAGCTGTTCTTGTATTGGGATTGACCGGATTGCTGTTGGGTCTTGTGCTTTACGCCGTGTCAAGAAAATTCAAGGTTGAAGAAGATCCCCGCGTGGGACAGATTACCGAACTGCTTCCGGGCGCCAACTGTGGAGGATGCGGTTTTCCCGGTTGCGCTGCATTTGCCGAGGCTTGTGTTAAAAGCGAGTCTATGGACGGGATCAAGTGTTCGGTATGTAAGAGTGAGGTAATGCAACAGATTGCTGCCATTACAGGCCATGCGGTCGAAGTTGGAGTAGCTAAAGTGGCTGTTGTGCGTTGTGCAGGTTCCTGCGCTAACCGACCACGTATCAATTTGTATGACGGTGCAAAAAGTTGTGCTGCCGCTGCGTTGATGAACGGTGGTGAGACTGGCTGTTTCTTTGGGTGTCTGGGTTGCGGTGACTGCGTGAGAGCTTGTAAGTTTGATGCCATACACATGAATCCGGAAACAGGTATCCCTGTGGTGGAGCAGGACAAGTGTACGGCTTGCGGTGCCTGCGCAAAGGCTTGCCCCCGAATGATCATTGAGTTGCGTAACAAGAATAAACTGGACCGCCGTGTATTTGTCAGTTGTGTCAACAAGGACAAAGGCCCAGTGGCCAAAAAGGCTTGTTCTGTGGCATGTATTGGTTGCGGCAAATGTGTCAAAGCTTGTCCGTTTGAGGCCATCACACTTGATAGCAATCTTGCCTACATTGACTTTGAAAAGTGTCGTCTGTGCCGTAAATGTGTGGATGAATGCCCACAGCATACAATCCAGGCGGTTAACTTCCCGCCAAAGAAGATGGCATCTCCATCCGAGTCACAGCAGCAAGTTCCGGCCTCTGAGAATTCCGTAGAACAACTAAAAGCAGAAATATGAATACATTTAAGATAGGTGGCGTACACCCCGAGCCTAACAAACTGTCGGCAGGCAAGAAGATAGAGACTCTGGCACTGCCGAACCAGGCTGTGTTCCCGCTTTCCCAGCATATTGGGGCTCCTGCGGTCCCTTGCGTCCAAAAGGGTGATCAGGTCCTTGTGGGAACCAGAATTGCCGATGCTGGCGGATTCATGTCATCTCCGATACATTCTTCAGTATCCGGCAAGGTGTCCAGGATTGACTCTGTGGTGGATGCAAGCGGTTTCCGCAAACCTGCCATTTTTATTGATGTGGATGGTGATGAATGGGAACCTGATATTGACCGTACCGATACATTGGCTCTTCTCTGCACGTTATCCAGGGAGGAGATTTTGGATCGTATAAGGAATGCCGGTGTGGTGGGTATGGGCGGTGCCTGTTTCCCCACTCATGTCAAGCTCTCTCCTCCTAAGGATTGCAATATAGACGTACTTATTGTCAATGCGGTAGAGTGTGAGCCTTATCTGACTTCAGACCATATGCTGATGCTTGAACATTCCGATGAAATAATTGTGGGTGTCAGAATCCTGCTCAAAGTACTCGGTATTGACCGTGCTGTGATAGGAATAGAGGAGAACAAGGCCGATGCCATTCAACTGATGCAGTCCAAGACCTCTATGGTCAGCGGTATAGAGATAATGCCCTTGAAGATGAAATATCCGCAGGGTGGTGAGAAACAGTTGATAGAAGCAGTGACCGGACGTCAGGTACCGCCTCCTCCTGCACTTCCCGCCAACGTTGGTTGTGTGGTTCAGAATGTGGGTACTGTGTTTGCAGTCTATGAAGCTGTGCAGAAGAAAAAGCCTCTCATTGAAAGGATAGTGACAGTTACAGGAAAGAGTGTCAAGAATCCGTGTAACCTCAAGGTGAGATTGGGAACTCCTGTAAGCCAGCTTATAGAATATGCGGGTGGAATGCCTGAAGATACCGGTAAGTTGATATCGGGTGGTCCTATGATGGGACGTCCGTTGTTGGATGATAAAGCTCCGGTGGTAAAGGGCACATCTGGTATCCTAATGATTCCGGAGGCCGATGCTGTCCGCCGTGCGGAACGTAACTGTATAAGATGTGCCAAATGCGTACAAGCCTGCCCTATGGGACTGGAGCCTTATCTGCTTGCAACTGCATCAGAGGCAGGTGACTGGGCTACGGCCGAGGAGAACTGGATAATGAGCTGCATAGAGTGCGGCTGTTGTCAGAGCACATGTCCGTCGCGCCGTCCGCTGCTTGACTGGGTGCGTCTTGCCAAGAATAGGGTCGGCGGAATAATCCGCGCCCGTAACACTAAGAAATAAGGTATTATGGCACAGAAACTGTATATTACCACATCACCGCATGTACATTGCGGTGACACCATAGAGAGGAATATGCGCACCGTTATCTGGGCGCTTGTTCCAGCGTTCATAGCATCGGTCATCGTGTTTGGTGCAGGTGCTTTGATAGTGACTGCCACATCAGTGGCTTCATGTCTGTTCTTTGAGTGGTTCATAACGCGCTTCTTGCTGAAGCGTCCTTCCACTCTTAGTGACGGGTCAGCTATAATCACTGGCATATTGCTTGCATTTAACCTGCCGTCAAACATACCATTGTATATGATTGTAATGGGTGCACTGGTGGCAATAGGTATTGGCAAAATGGTGTTCGGCGGACTGGGTAACAACCCGTTCAATCCTGCTCTGGTAGGCCGTGTATTTCTGCTCATATCATTTCCGGCCAGAATGACATCGTGGCCCGTACCGCATCAGATGGCTGCATATGCTGATGCGGTCACTGGTGCTACTCCGCTTAACCTGATAGGTCAGATAGTGGGTGGCAATACTGCAGCTGCCGACCAGCTCCCCGGACTTAAGGATCTGTTCCTGGGCAATATAGGCGGCTGTTTGGGTGAGGTGAGTGCATTGGCATTGCTCATAGGATTTGTAATACTGTTATGGCGCAAGGTCATAACATGGCATATACCAGTGACCATACTGGCCACTGTGACGGTGCTTACTGGTATCATGTGGCTCATAAATCCCGTACTCTATGTAAATCCGCTCTATCATCTTTGCGCAGGTGGTCTCATGCTTGGTGCCATCTTTATGGCTACTGATTATGTGACATCGCCTATGACTGCCAAGGGTATGGTATGGTACGGAATAGGTATCGGGATCCTGACTGTCATCATCAGGTATTTCGGATCATATCCTGAGGGTATGTCATTCGCTATACTTATCATGAACGCGGTTGTTCCGCTCATTAACAACTGGTGCAAACCTAAACGTTTCGGGGAGGCTGCAAAATGAAGAAACTGCAATCAAACATACTGAATATGGCCTTGATGCTGACCGTAATTGCCATTGTGGCTGCCGGTCTTCTGGCCTGGGTCAATAATGTGACCAGCGGTCCCATTGAGGAAATAAACAACCTGGCCATTGAGAACGGAATAAAGAGTGTCATTCTGGGCGACCGTGACATACAGTTCACGGTGGATCCTCCTGTAGAACGTGACGGATTTGTGTTTCACAGTGTCAATGACATGAATGGTAATCTGATAGGTACAGCCGTTGAATCTACCGACAGGAACGGGTTCGGTGGTGCGCTTAAGGTAATGGTTGGATTTGACCCCGAAGGCGTGATACTGGGCTATACTGTGTTAGAGCATAGCGAGACCCCCGGACTTGGTGCCCAGGCAGACGACTGGTTCCGTCAGGCAAGCGCCGAAGCTAAGGAACAGTCAGGAGTTGCTGATGTCATTCTGGGTGCTCCCGGTAATCCGGGAAACCACAATATCATTGGATTGAACCCCGGCAACAATCTGTTGACAGTGAGCAAGGATGGTGGTGAGGTAGATGCCATAACCGCTTCCACAATCACTTCAAGGGCTTTTCTGCGTTCAGTGAATGCCGCCTACAAGGCTGTGTTCGGATATACCGCTGCCGATGGCGTGAGCGGTGCTTCATCACAGAACTAAATAATGCAATATGAGTTATTTCAAGACAATAGTAAACGGAATAGTCAAGGAGAATCCGACTTTTGTTCTCCTGTTGGGTATGTGTCCCACGCTGGCTACCACAACTTCGGCCGTAAACGGTTTGGGTATGGGTGTGGCCACTATGTTCGTGCTGATTTGCTCCAACACGTTCATTTCACTGTTGAAGAACCTGATTCCTGACGGAGTCAGAATACCTTGTTATATAGTTGTGATTGCATCTTTCGTGACAATCCTGCAGATGGTCATGCAAGCGTATGTGCCTGATCTATACAAGACATTGGGAATCTTTATTCCCTTGATTGTGGTGAACTGCATAATCCTTGGCCGTGCTGAGGCTTTCGCTGCAAAGAACAACGTGCTTGCGTCAGTTTGTGACGGAGTGGGCATAGGCATAGGATTCACGCTTGCTCTTACTCTGTTGGGATTTGTGCGTGAATTACTTGGAAACGGTGCTGTATTCGGCTATCGTATTCTGCCTGAGTCCATGAATATGCTGGTGTTTGTACTGGCTCCGGGTGCATTTATTACATTAGGTTTGCTCATGGCAATAGTAAACTCAATAAAGAACCGTAAAGCTGAATGATATGGAATATTTTCTGATTTTTATTGCGGCTATATTTGTAAATAATATAGTACTATCCCAGTTCCTGGGCATATGTCCCTTTTTAGGCGTATCAAAGAAGATAAGTACAGCTGCGGGAATGGGACTGGCAGTTACATTTGTGCTTACGGTTGCTGTGATTGTTACATACGCCCTACAGAACTGGGTGCTCAATCCATATGGGCTCGGTTACCTGCAGACTATAGTGTTTATTCTTGTTATTGCCGGATTGGTGCAGATGCTGGAAACCGTTCTTAAGAAGGTTTCTCCATCACTGTATCAGGCACTGGGAATATTCCTTCCTCTGATTACGACCAACTGCTGCATACTGGGAGTATCAATCCTGGTTGCCAATGCCACTTATAACTCACAGGGTCTGGAGCCTAACCTGCTGACAGGTGTGGTCTATGCTATCGCTACATCAATCGGCTTTGCTTTGGCTCTGATCATATTCGCAGGCATACGTGAGCAATTGGCCAAGGTTCATGTTCCAAAGAGCATGGAGGGAATGGCAATCGCTCTGATTACCGCCGGACTGCTGGCTTTGGCATTTATGGGATTCAGTGGTGTGGATCACGGCATTGCCGTCGCAGCTGGCCTTTAAATTGAGAATTGAAAATTGATAATTGATATGAGAATTTCCGGAGTTTCTTTTTCAGTATTGGGTTTGCTGGTGGCTGCCTGTGGAGGTGGCGCACCGACCGATGGTACTCAGTTGGCTAACGGCAAGTACAGTGCCGATGCCCTTAACGTGGAGAGTACCATAACCGCTACGGTGACCGTAAAAGGTCACAAGATTGCCGCTGTTTCCGTTAAGGATAACGGCAATACCTATGCACAGTACACATCTCCTTACACTGTCGTTGCACAAAGGATAGTTGAGGCTCAAAGTACAGATGTAGATGGCGTAACAGGCGCCACTTATTCATCGGATGCCGTAAAGAAGGCTGTTGATATAGCTCTTGCCCAGGCTCGCGGTGAGAAGCCTGTTCCAGCCAAGAATGCCGCTCTTGCTTTCACTGCCGGCACATATACCGGCAGTGGTAAGGGTTACGGCGGTCAGATTCAAGCCCGTGTGACATTCAGTGAAACAGGTGTTACCGATATTAGCATAGGCCAGCAGCGTGAGACCGCTCATGTGGGTGATGTGGCTCTGCAGATGCTCCCAGCTAAGATTATTGCGGCTAATGGCCTGAATGTGGATGCCGTATCGGGTGCCACAATGTCAAGCTTCGGCCTTAAGGAGGCTGTTCTGGATGCTGCTGATCAGGCTGGCGTTACAAATCGTAAGGCATTCATTGATAATACTGTAAAAAATGCTCATGCCGATGCTAAGATTGTAGATACATGGGATGTAGTAGTCATTGGTGGTGGCGGTGCAGGCCTCTGTGCAGCAGCACAGGCTGCCCAGGACGGAAACACTGTCCTTATCATTGAGAAGAACGCTGAGCTTGGTGGTAACACACTTGTATCGGGCGGTGTATATCAGTCTGTTGACCACAGCCTTGTATGGGATATCAACAATCCTACGGCTACTAGTGCCAAGGGTTTTGACGGCAGGATGCATAATAAGGTCCGTGCCACTGTAGGTTGTGTAAATGACCTCAAGGTGATATATGGCTGGAGTGAGGCTCCGTTCGATGCATCATACTATAAGGACCATGAGTTTGTGGCCGGCGATATTGAGGAACTTTCCAAGCATGGTGTACATCAGGAGTATCTCTCAACACTGCAGGAACTCAAGAAGGAGATAAAGGCTTATCTGGACTATGCAGAGCCGCAACTCCAGAAGGGCGTGCCTGAGAACCAGCTCCTGCTGTTCTCAACCACCAATCTGCATATCTTCCAGACCTACTATGGTGGTTTGCGTCAGAACACAGCCAAGGATGAGTGGATTTACGGTGACTATGAACTGGTTAAGCAGTTCGTGGTTGAAGGTGAGCAGCTCAAGCCCTGGCTCATGCAGATGGGTGTAGGTTTCAGTGACAGCCAGTCAACTCTGGTAGGTGCCCTGTGGTATCGCGGTAACACTATGAACGGCTGTACTACCGATGCTGACGGTGACGGCTCTACCGAGCGTTATCAGGGCAACTGGGGCTCATATGTCATGGCTCCTCTTGCAGTGGTCAGAAACGCCAGCAAACACAATCGCGTACTTAGAGAGACCAGCGCCAACGAACTCATTTTTGAGAACGGCCGTGTAACTGGAGTAAAGGCCAAGCAGGCCGATGGTACTGAGGTTATCGCTCTTGCCAGGAAGGGTGTCATCATAGCTACCGGCGGATATGCCGCAAACATACAGAAGGTACTCAAGACCAACAAGTACTGGTCACGCCAGTATCTTTCACCCAACATAGGTACCACCAACCGCTCATCACTGCGCGGTGACGGTATAGATATGGCAGAGAAGGTGGGTGCCGCAACGGTAGGCGAGGGCTATACCCAGCTCATGCCTCTGGCTTACATTGCCGACGGCGCCATAGCATTCGGCGGTGTTGAGAACGCTGTGTTCATCAGCACCAAGACAGGTAAGCGTTATGTGGATGAGTGCTCTGAGCGTGATGTGCTGTCACTTAACGGATTCAAGAACGGAATAGACCTGGAGGGCCGTCACGGAGTATATTTCTATATCACTCCCGGCTTTGGCGGATTCGGTGGCGGATTCGGTGGATTCGGCGGATTTGGTGGCGGATTCGGTGGCGGATTCGGTGGTGGCAGTGGTGCCAATGCATCGGCTGCGGTTCCTGCACGCCGTTTCAACGGCCGTGACTGGAGCGGTAAGGCATCAGAACTGCCGGAACTATTTGATGAGCTGGGCATAAAGCTGGACCCCGAGGTGGTTAAGAACAGCATCCGTGAGTATGATATGGCTGTTATGGAAGGCCGTGAGCCTGCTCCTGTAGGCAAGCGTCACGCAACCGGTATCATCGGCTCGGCACGTCGCGGTGCCGACGGCAAGTATGACACGTCAACCTATAACATTGACGATGCCAACCTGTCAATTCGCGTGCTGGCTCCGTCAACCCATCACACCATGGGTGGCCTTAAGATTGACCTGGACCGCCGCGTCCTGGATGAGAACGGCAAGGCCATCCCTGGACTCTATGCAGCAGGTGAGGTTACAGGCGGGTTCTTTGGAGGCAACCGTCTGGGCGGCAACGCCCTTACCGAGTGTATGGCATCGGGCCGCATTGCCGCCAAGGGCATTGAAAAAGACAACAAATGATATCATTTCCGAACGCTAAAATAAACATTGGACTTAATGTCGTGGCAAAACGTGTTGACGGGTACCACGACATCGAGACTGTGTTCTATCCGGTGCTTCTTCAGGACGCGCTGGAGATAAAGCCCATGCGCCCGCTTGATCCGGCGCAGTTGCGCAAGCGTCTTGAGGCGGGCCTGCTGGTTCAGCCCGATGACGTTTTCATGCCTTACCGCCTTTTTCCAAAGAAAGAGGACATACCCTGTTGTTCGCTGGAGATGACAGGTAATGAGTTTCCGTTCAAGGCAGCCGACAACCTTGTGGTCAAGGCTTATCTCATGTTGCAGCAGGATTTTGACCTGCCGTCGATAGACATAAAACTGCACAAGCATATACCGTCCGGTGCGGGGCTTGGCGGAGGCTCATCGGACTGCGCATTCATGATAAGTCTTCTTAACCGTCGTTTCAACCTGCGTATGCGTGACTCCATGATGGAGCGCTATGCTGCAAAGTTGGGCTCTGACTGCGCTTTCTTCATCACTAATGCTCCATCGTTGGCCACAGGTAGGGGCGAGATACTTAATCCCATTAACCTGTCTCTCAAGGGCCTCACAATTCTTCTGGTCAAGCCTGATGTTTTTGTCAGCACAGCCGAGGCATACGCAGGGGTTACTCCGCACAAGCTTGAAACAGCACTGGCTGATGCCGTGATGCGTCCGGTAAGTGAATGGAGGGAATGTGTTTTCAACGATTTTGAACCTTCGGTGTTCGCCAAGTATCCGCTTTTGGCTGAAATTAAGCAGAAACTTTACGACCTTGGAGCAGAGTACGCCGCTATGACCGGTTCCGGTTCCACCATCTACGGTCTGTTCCGTAAACCACTGGATGCTCCAGCTGACCTGTTCCCCGGCATGTTCACTTGCCAGCGTGAAATGGCTTAAATACCAGCGGGTAAAATATGTGTTGTTGAAAACGCGTGGAAAAGTTGAACGGACAGTTTGCTTCCAGACAGGAGGTAATGCCATATTTTTGTAAACGTAACTAAGAGTGATAATGGCAGATTCCAAAAGCAGACAACGTTCCCGCACCAATACCGAAGGCATTGTACTAAATCACCTTCAGCCTCAGGCTCTGGAACTTGAGGAGGCAGTGATTGGTGCTCTCATGATAGAGCAGGATGCATTCCCTAAAATCAGTGATATCCTCAAAAAGGAGTCTTTTTATGACCATCGCCATCAGGTTATCTTTGATGCGGTGGCTAACCTGTCTATAAACCAGCGTCCCATAGACATCCTTACCGTCACGGAGCAGCTTAAGAGCAACGGTACTCTTGAAGAGGCCGGGGGAGTGCTCTATGTTACACAGCTTGCAGGCAAGGTCACGTCTTCGGCTCATATAGAATATCATTCCCGTATCATAGCACAGAAGGCTATGGCGCGTGAACTTATAACATTTACCAGTGAGATTCAGACTCAGGCCTTTGATGACACTACGGATATAGCCGAGTTGTTGGGAGAAGCTGAAAACAGCCTTTTCCAGATAGCTCACCGTAATGTGAAAAAGGATTTCACCAGTATTGATGTGGTCCTTCAGGAAACTATGGAACGAATCCGTACTGCCTCTCAGAGAGCTGAGGGTATGAGTGGACTGGCCAGCGGTTTCCGTGATTTGGACAATATTACGTCGGGTTGGCAGAAATCGGATCTGATAATACTGGCCGCACGTCCTGCTATGGGTAAGACCGCATTCGCACTCTCTATGGCCAAGAACATTGCGGTCAACAACGAACAGCCGGTGGCGCTCTTCTCGCTTGAGATGAGTAACATCCAGCTGGTTAACCGCCTAATCTCAAGCGTGTGCGAGATTCCCGGCAACAAGCTGCGTGACGGACGTCTGGCTCCCTATGAATGGAATCTCCTGGATAGCAAGATAAACGCCCTCCAGAACGCTCCCATCTATCTGGACGATACGCCGTCGCTCTCCATCACGGAGTTCCGGACCAAGGCCATTCGCCTCAAGCAGGAGCATGATGTCCAGCTCATTATCATAGATTATCTGCAACTTATGAACGCGAGTGGAATCCGGTTCGGTAACCGTCAGGAGGAGATAAGCACCATTTCGCGTAACCTTAAAGGTATTGCCAAAGAACTGGATATTCCAATCATCGCCCTTTCACAGCTTAACCGTGGTGTAGAGGGCCGTGAGGGTTATGAGGGTAAGCGCCCGCAGCTGAGTGACTTGAGGGAATCAGGTGCTATTGAGCAGGATGCCGATATAGTGTGCTTCATTCATCGTCCTGAGTACTACAAGATCTATGAGGACAACAACCATAATGATTTACGCGGTATTGCTGAAATAATAATAGCCAAGCACCGTAACGGTGGTATAGGAGACGTGCGTCTCTCTTTCCGCAGTGATCTGGCTCTCTTCGACAACATCAGCACAGGGGCACCGTCTCCGGTAGACGGGCGCAAGGTCAGTGTCAAACGTTCCAAGATGAATGACGAGCCAATACCCGCCGATCCGTTGGAGTCTGCCCCCGGCATGGGTGATGCTCCGTTCTGAACAATAGCTTTGAAAAGCAGGAGAACGTTACTCAACACTAATGGCGAGGAGATATTGAACAGACAACCATGGCACAGGGGACTGATCCTATTGTTCTAATTTAATAATGGGAAATAACAAACTATATAAATATCTGGATGTAAATGGGGGCTTATTGATGTTATTACACCAAAACCTTCAATTCACCAAAGCATCAAAGTTGAACGATCCGTTTGACTGCCACCCTGCATTGATTGACTTCTCTGATGTCCCTATAAAAAAAGTTCAAGCCTACCCGGAAGAGGTACAAACTGCATTGCAACCAACCATATTTTTGAGAAAGCAAGGGAGAATGAATATATCTGCAGCTTGTCTAAGAACTATGATTCCGTTCTGATGTGGAGTTACTACACAAATCATAAAGGCATTTGTGTAGGCATAGATATGAAAAAGGCTCGTACTTATTTTACAAAGATGCCGAATGGCCTCTGAATTAACTATATGTTGAGAAGTTGAGGACAGGATAATACTAATTAGATAGGAATAAAGATATGTTTGTTTCTGATTTTGGTTGACAGATTTAGGCTGTTTTTTTGAAAAGGTTGACAATTTCCTGAAAAAGTGGTTCTTCCGCTGTTGAAAAAAACAAGTTTTTGTTTGAGTTGTTGCATTTATTATCTTGTTATCAACTTCGTTTTACTCTCACTCTACCCATAGTCTACCCATAGGGTTGCCATAGGGTAGCCATACCCTTGACTATGCCTGGAGTATGCCTAGAGTATGGCATGATGCTGTCTGGATGCAGAGTGATCGCTGCTTAGACGCAACTTGAAGACTGCCTTTCAACTAAATTGCGGAAGAACCACCGAAATCAGGAAGACAGAATATTATATTCTGATTCAATCTTACAGGTTATTGTGCAATCTTTTTTGTAATTTTGCGGGTTGAAAACGAAATAGGTTTTTTATGAACGTTTCATATAAGTGGCTCAAGGAGTATGTTGACTTTGACCTGACTCCTGATGAGGTGGCTGCTGCCCTTACATCGGTAGGTCTGGAAGTTGATGGAGTAGAGGAGGTTCAGTCTGTCAAGGGTGGACTTAAGGATATTGTGGTAGGTGAGGTCCTCACATGCGTGGAGCATCCCAATTCAGACCATCTGCATGTTACCACTGTCAATCAGGGCAGCGGTGATCCTGTTCAGATTGTCTGCGGCGCCCCCAATGTGGCAGCCGGCCAGAAGGTTGTGGTGGCTACCATAGGTGCCAGGATCTATGAGGGCGATGAGAGCTTTGCCATCAAGCCTTCCAAGCTGCGTGGCGTAGAGTCATCCGGAATGCTCTGCTCCGAGAAGGAGCTGGGTCTGGGTAATGACCACTCAGGTATCATGGTGCTCCCTGCCGATGCCGTTCCCGGCACTCCCGCAGCTGAGTATTTCCATCTGGAGTCAGACTTTGTGATTGAGGTGGATATCACTCCCAACCACTCTGACGCCTGCTCACACTGGGGCGTGGCCCGCGATTTTTACGCATGGCTGCTACAGAACGGTTACAAGACAGCTCTGCACCGTCCTGACTGCGAGGCTTTCAAGGTTGACAATCATGACCTGCAGATAGACATTGACGTTCAGAACACTGAGGCTTGCCCGCGTTATGCCGGCGTAAGTATCAAGGGTGTTACCGTTAAGGAGAGCCCTGACTGGCTCAAGAACAAACTCACGGCAATAGGATTGCATCCCATAAACAACATAGTTGATATAACTAACTATATCCTGTTCGCATACGGTCAGCCTTTGCACAGCTTTGATGCTGATAAGATCAAGGGCGGCAAAGTGGTTGTCAAGACCATGCCTGAGGCTACTCTGTTTGTTACTCTGGACGGTGTGGAGCGTAAGCTCTCAGAGCGAGACCTGATGATCTGCAATACCCAGGAGCCCATGTGTATGGGCGGTGTGTTCGGAGGTCTGGATTCGGGTATTTCTGACGGCACTAAGAACGTGTTCCTGGAGAGTGCCTATTTCCATCCCACTTGGATACGTAAGAGCGCACGCCGTCATCAGTTGAGCACTGATGCGTCTTTCCGTTTTGAACGCGGCATTGACCCAAACGGCACCATATATGCACTCAAGCAGGCTGCAATACTGGTCAAGGAACTGGCTGGAGGTACTATTTCAATGGATATAAAGGATGTGAATCCGACACCTGCACAGGATTTCAAGGTTGATTTCAATTTTGAATATGCTGATAATCTGATTGGCAAAAAGCTGGACCGTCAGGTTATGAAGAGTATCGTGGAGAATCTTGGCATTACGGTTGAAGAGTTCAATGCCCAGGGTATGAAGCTCTCCGTTCCGCCTTTCCGCGTTGACGTGCAGCGTCCTTGCGATGTGGTTGAGGAGATCCTACGTATCTACGGTTACAACAACATAGATTTTGACAAGTCGGTCAAATCAAGCCTGACTGTTCAGGGTGAAGTGAACCGCTCCCATAAGCTGCAGGATTTGGTGTCGGAGCAACTCGTGGGTCAGGGGTTCAACGAGATTCTCAACAACTCACTTACCCGCGCCGCTTACTATGACGGTATGGACTGTTGTCCTTCAGACAGGCTTGTACGCCTTATGAATCCACTCAGTGCCGATCTTAACGTGCTGCGTGAGTCCCTTCTGTTTGGCGGACTGGAGAGCCTGTCGCACAATATCCGCCGTCAGAGTTCAGACTTGAGGTTCTTTGAGTTCGGCAAGTGTTACTATTTTGATGCAGCCAGGCGTGAGGCTCTCAAGGAACCGGGTAAGGACGGCCAACCGCAGAATCCGCTGCGTGCATACTCTGAGGATTACCGTCTGGGCCTGTGGATTACCGGTAAGCGTGTGTCCGGCTCATGGGCACATGCCGATGAGGAAGATTCCGTTTATGAGATCAAGGCGCACGTTCAGAACGTCTTCCTGCGTGTGGGTCTGGCGCTCAATGCACTTCAGATTGAGGAGTTTGAGAATTCCATATTCAGCACGGGCCTGCGTTATAAACTACGTTCAGGCAAGATAGTTGCCGAGCTTGGTGTGGTAAGTCGTGCCATGCTCAAGCTGACAGATGTGGAGCAGCCTGTCTATTATGCCGATATCAACTGGGATGAACTGCTCAAGGCAACCCGCAAGGTTAAGACAAGTTATACTGAACTGCCCAAATATCCGGCTGTGCGTCGTGACCTGGCTCTGCTTATTGACAGGACAGTCAAGTTCGGTGATATTGAGAAACTGGCCTATCAGACAGAAAGCAAGATTCTCAAGGATGTGACCCTTTTTGATGTTTATGAGGGTAAGAACCTTCAGCCAGGTAAGAAGAGCTATGCCGTTAGTTTCCTGCTTCAGGATGAGAGCCAGACTCTTAACGATATCCGCATTGAAAAGGTCATGAACAATATGATTGCAGCAATGCAGGATAAATTAGGTGCACAATTGAGATAATATACAATAAAAAAGATAAACTATGGGAAGAGCATTTGAATTCAGAAAAGCCCGCAAGCTCAAGCGCTGGGGCAACATGGCCAAGACATTTACCCGCATCGGCAAGCAGATAGCAATAGCTGTAAAGGCCGGCGGTCCTGATCCTGACAACAACTCAACGCTGCGTGCCATCATAGCCACTGCGAAGCATGAGAATATGCCCAAGGATAATATAGAGCGTGCCATCAAGAACGCAATGGGCAAGGATCAGAAAGATTATAAGGAGATGAACTATGAGGGTTACGGACCTCACGGAATAGCTATTTTTGTTGAAACCCTGACCGATAACACCACCCGCACTGTTGCAAACGTCCGCTCAGTGTTCACCAAGTTTGGCGGTACGTTAGGTACCAGCGGAAGTCTGGACTTTATGTTCAGCCACAAGTGCCAGTTTACCATCGCCATGAAGGACGGTGTAGATATGGATGACCTGATCCTGGAACTTATTGACTTGGGTATCGAGGAGGAGTATGATATTGATGAGGAGGAGAATGAGGTAACTCTCTACGGTGATCCCAAATCATACGCTGCCATCCAGAAATGGTTTGAGGAAAACGGCTTCGAGGTCAAGGCGGCTGAGTTTACCCGCATACCGAATGACCTGAAGGATGTTACTCCTGAGCAGCGCGAGACTATAGATAAGATTGTGGAGCGTCTGGATGAGGATGATGACGTTCAGAATGTCTATACAAACATGAAGCCTCTGGAAGAGGATTGATCCTTTTTTCTTAATATAGCCCTAACTTTAATTTTATGAAAAAGTCCGTATTGTTTGTTTTGACAATTGTGTTATGCATCTCTTATGCTTCGGCACAGGGAATCGGTTCTTCCGATTATTATGTTCTTGAAGGTGAAATGACTTATAGCGCCTTGTCCGGAACAATAAAAGTAGGAGGAGTAAAAATACCCAAGGGTATGGAACGTGATTATTTTGACGAGAGTGAGCTTAGCAAATTCAATTCGGCCAACAAGGTTATGTCTTTAGGCGGAATTATGATTGGCGCAGCTATAGGATACCCTTTGGGATATTCATTGGGAGGCGGAAGCGTTAAAAAAGAAGTTAAAACAGTCTGTTCGATAATAGGTGGAACGGGAGTAGTTGTGGCTATAGCCGGAGGTGCCATGGCTAAAAAAGCAGTAGCCAGTTACAATACCCGAAAAGGTGTCTCTAATGATCCTATGTATTTGAGTTTTGTTGCCAGACCTGACGGAGTTGGGCTGGTTTTTGAATTTTAATGTCATTAAAGAGGATAATCTGGGAGAAAAAGCAGTACCTTTGCGGCGATTTTTTTAAAGACTACAAAAATGAACGAAATGGTAGGTGATTTCGCCGGTCTGATCTGGCGCGCACTTGAGGGTAAGAACGCCCTTTCACAGAAGGAAATCAAGAAAGCTACAAAGTTAAAGGACAAAGAGTTCTATTTGGGACTCGGATGGTTGCTCCGTGAAGACAAGATCAACGTGACTGAAGGTGAGGAGGAGAACTATTACGCTTTGAAGTAATCCTTTTCAGATTGAATAAAAGAGCCGGGTGTATTAATGCACCCGGCTCTTTTGTTGTTGCTCCCTTCAACTGTTTATTTGGCAACGCGTGCGTTGATGTACTCCATAGGAATGGTGTTGATGGCGACTTCATTCTGTGCTGTGACCAGTATCTCGCTGAACTTGTCGGTATATGCGTCCTTTATGTTCTCGATTTTGGCGGTCTTCCTCTCCTCGTTCATATTCTCGGTGCGGCATACATTCTCTATGTCGGTGAGCATCTTCTGATACATGGGTATGAACTGTAGGGCGTCAGCCTGACTGAGTTCTGCAACTATGTCGGCAACGGTAGCCTCATTCTCGTTAACACTCTGAGCGTTCACTGATGTTCCGATGAACAGTGCTGCAACGGCAGCGAAGAAAATCTTTTTCATAATGCTTATTTTTTTTGTTTTTGTTATTTGTCTGTTTCTGTTTTGTGGACCCGCTTTCTTGCGGCTTCCGTAGTTAAGAGTCCAAAAATGTGGGAAGGTTAAGTGGAAAGTTAAATATTTATCCTTCGTTAACAAAACATTTAACGAATGCTTAAAACGATTATTGATGTTAACAAAAAGAAAATCAGCGATTAAAATAATTAACCACTGATTTCTATATTAACCATAACTTGCTTATTTATAAATCTTATTTGATGGATTAAATTCATCTTAATGAATTCTGAATGTGTCTTTCCTTCAGGTTTGCATTAATATTAGTCATATAATAGCTCATAGTTAAAAGCAGACTGATGTTATTCCGGTAAAAATTAAAATACACGTTTTTTTCACTATTTTTGCGGAATAAATAATCCCCGTATGGAGAACATCCGCAACTTTTGCATAATAGCTCATATCGATCACGGTAAGTCCACTCTGGCTGACCGTCTGCTTGAATATACACATACCATAAACATTACCGAGGGTCAGATGCTCGATGACATGGACCTGGAGAAGGAGCGCGGCATCACAATCAAGAGCCACGCCATCCAGATGGAGTACGAGTATCAGGGGCAGAAATATATCCTGAACCTTATTGACACTCCGGGACATGTGGATTTCTCGTATGAGGTGAGCCGGTCCATCGCGGCCTGCGAGGGTGCAATCCTGGTGGTGGATGCCACTCAAGGCGTGCAGGCGCAGACCATCAGCAACCTCTACATGGCCATAGAGCATGACCTGGAGATAATACCGGTCATAAACAAGTGTGATATGCAGAGCGCTATGCCCGATGAGGTGGAGGATGAGATAATTGAGCTTCTAGGCTGCAAGCGTGACGAGATTATCCGTGCATCGGCCCGCACCGGAATGGGTGTGGAGGAGATACTGCAAGCAATCGTGGAGCGCATACCGCATCCCGTGGGCGACCCTGATGCTCCGCTGCAGGCACTCATATTTGACTCTGTATTCAACTCGTTCCGTGGAATAATAGCATATTTCAAGATTGAGAACGGATGCATCCGCAAGGGTGACAAGGTAAAGTTCTTCAACACCGGTAAGGAGTATGATGCCGATGAGGTGGGTGTACTCCGTATGGATATGGTGCCGCGCGACGTGATGACCACAGGCGATGTTGGGTACATCATATCGGGCATAAAGACATCGACCGAGGTCAAGGTGGGCGATACAATCACCCATGTGGCACGTCCGTGCAGTAGCGCCATTGCAGGCTTTGAGGAGTCCAAGCCTATGGTGTTTGCCGGCGTATATCCCATTGAGGCCGATGAGTTTGAGGACCTGCGTGCATCACTTGAGAAGCTGCAGTTGAACGATGCCTCGCTGAGTTTCTTTCCTGAGTCATCGGCGGCGCTTGGATTCGGATTCCGCTGCGGATTCCTGGGCTTGCTGCACATGGAGATTGTCCAGGAGCGTCTGGACCGCGAGTTTGACATGAGCGTCATAACCACAGTGCCCAACGTATCATACATGGTCTATGACAAACAGGGTAACGCGACCGAGGTGCATAACCCCAGCGGAATGCCGGACCTTACGCTTATAGACCATATAGAAGAGCCGTACATAGACGCATCCATAATAACCACCACTGATTATATAGGCCCCATAATGACCCTGTGTCTTGACAAGCGCGGAGAGTTGGTCAAGCAGCAGTTCATAGCCGGTAACCGAGTGGAGATATACTTCAAGCTGCCCTTAGGTGAGATTGTGATTGATTTCTATGATAAGCTCAAGAGCATATCAAAGGGTTACGCATCATTTGACTATCATCCCGCAGGATACCGTCCGTCCAAGCTCATCAAGCTGGATATACTGCTTAATGGTGAGCCTGTGGATGCCCTGTCAACCCTTACTCACGTGGATAACGCATATGATCTGGGTCGCCGTATGTGCGAGAAACTCAAGGAGCTCATACCTCGTCAGCAGTTCGATATAGCCATCCAGGCTGCTATCGGCTCCAAGATTATTGCCCGTGAAACCATCAAGCAGGTTCGCAAGGATGTAACTGCCAAGTGCTACGGCGGTGACGTATCACGTAAGCGCAAGCTCCTGGAAAAGCAGAAGAAGGGCAAGAAGCGCATGAAACAGATTGGCAACGTGGAGGTGCCGCAGAAAGCCTTCCTGGCTGTGTTGAAGCTGGATTGAAAACCCTATAATACAATTGGGTANNTACCCAATTGTATTATAGGGTTTTCACTTCCTTACTTGAAAAGCATGGGAGCAAACGTGTAGAGGGCCAGACGCCATGTCTTCCATTCGTGACCGGCATTAGGGGTAACGAAGAAATGGGCGTTCATTCCGGATGCTTTAAGGGCTTCAGTATCTTGCCTGGCGGCAGGACGGTTCCTGATTTCCTCACTTCCGTAGTTGATGAACAGGAGCTTGTTTTTTTCACGGAAACCCTTCATGTTCTGTGATTCCTCCACACTGACGGTTCCTCCGCTGAATATTCCCACATAGCAGAAAGTGGTGGGGTAAGCGGTGATGGTGGCTTTGGTTTCCATACCACCCATGGAGAGTCCGGCCAGAGCTGTGTTCTCAGGTCCTTTCTTGACCTTATAGTTCTTCTCTATGTACGGTTTAATGTCCTTCATAAGTTCATCCGGGAACTGGTTTATACCTATGCCGCCGTCAGGCATTACAACAACCATGGGTGTTATTTTGCCTTCAGCAAGGAGATTGTCCAGGATGTCACCGGCGCAGCCTATTCCGCTCCAGTCGGCATCGGTATCGCCCATACCGTGAACAAGATAGAGAACCGGCAGTTCCTTTCCTGATGATATGTATCCCTCAGGAGTCCACACGTGCATCTGTCTGGTGCGGCCGGTAGTGGAGGATTTATAGTATATCAGTGACACTGCTCCATGGGGTACATCCCTGCGGGCCCAGAACTGGTCACCGCCTTTGGTGAGTTTAAGAACGGGGCGGCGGTCGTTGATACGTTCTGATTTAGGGTCAAATACATTTACTCCATCAACTACGAAATTGTACCTGTAGGCGCTGGCCTCTAAGTTATCAACGGTAGCTTTCCATACTCCGTTGCCTGATTTGGTGAAGGTGCCTTTACCGCTCAGGTCACTTCCAAGCGATACCTGGTGTGCATCAGGGGCATAGATGCTGAATGTGACTGAGCCGTCAGGGTTGGTTACTACTGAACGTAATGTGTCACCGGGGGTGATGGTGCGTTGCCTTTGGGCGGTTACGGAACTAAGGACAAGCAGTCCTGTCAAGATTAATGTGATTTTTTTCATAAACATTATTTTTGGTCAGGCAAAAGTATATAACCGCCAGTAAAGGCAAAAGCACAAATCAGACTAAATGGAATAGTAATCGGACAAGAGATTACTATTCCGGATGTCCGTCAATAAGTCATCAGGGACTTCATGACGGTATTAAGCATTATGCCTCCACGGCGGGTTCCCCGGCAGCTACAGGCTGAGGATTCAGCTCCTCTTTGAGATCACTGTAGAAAGCGGCCTTTGTGGTCCTGAAATAAGGGGAAATCCAGATGAACCCGATACCGAGAGAGAGGATGCCAAGCAGGAACCAGCCAATGAAACTCAGGTCAAGGCCGAACATCTTGCCTTTGCGTCCGCGCATCATCTCTATGCTCTTGAGACGCGCCTCATTGGGACTGAGCTCTGGATTGTCAATCAGGATATAGGGAGTGAGTGCGTATGCATAGCTCTTTATTATGCCCGGGACTATGAACAGTAGTGACCAGAGTGCTGTAAACAGAGCTACCAGGAACATTCCTAAGACATTGCGCCAGTAGCGTCCGTCCGCGAATCCGTATTTGAACATATTCTGGACAGTTCCCATGTCCGAATCCTTGTAGTATGATTTGAGTGAATTGGCAAATCCTGCACCAAGAGGGCCAACTCCGAAAATGTTACCCAGGATTGTGACTGTACTTCCAAAGAGGCCAAGGCCTATGGCTACAGGGCCAAATGAAGGAATTCTGCTGAGAGATGAGAGTGAGTTGGGGGCTGCAACAATTCCAACTATTGCTCCATAAACGATGCATACCAGGATGGCCCATCCCCAGTGTGTGTCCATTGCCTTGAGAGCGGCATTCTTGAGTTCTCTGTTACTTTTCATTTTAAAGAAGAAATTAGATGTTAATACAATTTAGCTTCAAATCACCAGTGTCAAAGGTACGAATAAAGCTATAGACTTCATTCTTTCTGATATAAGAATCGTTTGATACTCTTTTTGGGCGTCTTTTCAAATTCCTCATGATATATACGTATCTGGGATATCTTCTCGTACGCGGGCAGCATGGCGTTCAGCTCAGTGCGGTTCTGCTCCATTACGGCTGCAATCTGTTCATCAGTCAAGCCTGATTTCATGGCTTCATCAAAATCCGGATATACAAGAGCTACCAGCTTGTCGTTCTCGGAAATAACTACAGACTCATTTACCAACTGCATGTTATTCAGATGATCCTCAATCTCCTCAGGGTAGATATTCTGCCCGGACGGGCCCAGAATAAGGCTTTTGCTGCGCCCCTTTATGAAGAGATTGCCCTCCTTGTCCATGATACCCAGGTCACCGGTGTACATCCAGCCGTCCCGGTCAATGGTCTCCTCTGTCAGGCGTTCGTTCTTGTAGTAGCCTAACATTACGTTAGGTCCACGGCAGATGATTTCGCCCGGCACATGCTCCGGATCATTGCTGAGTATCCTTACTTCCATGTTGGGGACAGCCTTGCCGCATGAGCCGGGCACAAAGCTGTTTTTATCCTCGTATGTTATGATGGGGGCGCACTCCGTGGCACCGTATCCTACTGTGTATGGGAAATGCAGTGACGCCAGGAATTTCTCCACTTCCTGATTGAACGCGGCCCCGCCTATGATTATCTCGTAGAAATTGGCACCGAAGCCCTTGATCATTTCATCTCGGACTTTCTTTTTGATCTGGTCGTTTAGGATGGGAACCTTAAGCAGGAGCTTCATCTGGGGTGTCTCCAGTTTGGGAAGTATGTTTTTCTTTATTATTTTCTCTATTACGAGTGGCACTGACACTATTATTGTGGGACGGATCTCACTGAGTGCCTGGAAGATTATCTTGGGACTCGGCAGACGGGTCAGGAAATATACATGACAACCCTTGAGGAACTCATGGAAGAACTCGAATGCGAATCCGTACATGTGGGCCATGGGAAGCATGGAGATTACCTTATCGCCGGCCTTCATGGAATAGATGGCTTTTTTTGCGAACAGGTGGTTGCTTATAAGGGCTCGATAGGGGAGCATAACTCCTTTGGAGAATCCTGTGGAGCCTGATGTGTAGTTTATCATGGCCAGGTCATCAAATCCTACCTCAGGATATCTGACATCGGTCTTGGTGAACTCCTTGGGGTATCTGCGGCCAAAAAGCTCATTCAGGCGCTCGCGGGCGGCGGAAAGCTTTTCATTGCGTGATATTACAACCTGGAAATCATCCAGTGTGATTATGCCTTCAACTTCAGACATGGAGGCTTCATTCAGGTTTTCCCATATCTGGTCACCTACAAAGAAAAGCCTGGTCTCTGAGTGGTTGATTATGTGATGTATATTATCAGCTTTGAATTCATGCAGGATAGGGACCACCACTGCTCCGTAGGATAATGCGGCAAGACAGGCTGTGCCCCAGTTGGAACTGTTCTTTCCGCAAAGGGCAATACGGTCTCCGGGCTTGAGCCCTGCCTCCTCAAACAGGATGTGAAGCTTGGCTATCCGGCGCGCCACATCACGGTACAGGAGTGTGGCTCCTTTATAGTCGGTAAAGGCTTCACGGTCCCAGTTGCTTGTGATGGAACCGCTTATATACGCGTTGAGGTTCTTCTCAGTGAAGACATTGTCTGATCTGTCGTAATAATCAATCATGGCTGTAAAGTTATTCAATTATCTGTTTGTACCATAGAATCTCTCTCCAAATATGGAACTGCCTATACGGACCATATTGCTTCCGGCACTGACGGCAAGTGCGTAGTCTCCGCTCATGCCGGCCGAAATGGTGCTGAAATCGGGATAATCCCTGAAGAATCGCTCCTTAAAAGTGTCAAACAGAATCCGGAGCCGATGAAACTCGTCCAGAACCTGAGTCTCATTATCGGTGTTGCTGGCCATTCCCATCACTCCACCAATGGATATGTGCTCAAGATTCTTCCATTCGCCATTTTCAAGCATGGCTGTGCACTCTTCCGGAGAGAAACCGAATTTGGTTTCCTCCTGAGCTATATGCAGCTGCAGATAGCAGATAATGTGGCGTGAGAAACGGGCGGCCTGGCGGTTAATCTCAGCGAGTGACTCATAAGAATCGACACCCTGTATGACTGATACATACGGTGCCATAAGGTGTATCTTGTTACGCTGTACGTGACCTATGAAGTGCCATTCTATATCTTGAGGGAGCAGGCGGCTCTTGGCGGTCATCTCCTGCACCTTGTTCTCACCGAACAGGCGTTGGCCGGCATCGTATGCCTGCTGCAGCATCTCTACAGGGTGGGTCTTGGACACCGCGACAAGACGGACTCCCTCGGGAAGTTCTGACTTAATCCTGTTCAGGTTTTCCTTTATATCCATATCATAAAGATTACCGCAAAATTACACAGTGAAGTGTACTGGTTTTTTTCAGGCTCTTTTTATTTGTTCTATTTTGCACATTTTACGCTAACTTGTGCACGCTTCAGGCCTTCGGATTCAGCGGTGAGCGTGACTTTACCGCGTTTTCCGTCGTTCTGCAATACTACAAGACATTTTCCGTAGTATGCCTTGCGCTTGTCATCCTTGAATCGTTCCAGTGAGATGGGACTGCCGTTATCCACTCCGGCTATCCTGGCTGCACCCTTGAGGCTGAACTGAACCAGGTTCTCGGCGTTGGGGCACAGGTTGCCGTCTTTGTCAAGTACTTCAACTGTAACGAAACTGAGGTCCGTTCCGTCGGTATTGATACGGCGGCGGTCCGGGGTCAGACGTATTTGTGCAGGCTCACCTGCAGTATGAATCTCCTGGCTGGCGGTTTCGCGACCTTCCTTGCGGGCTACGACCTTTACCGTGCCGGGTTCAAAAGTCACGTTCCAGACCACATGAAGATGCTGGGCATCCTTGCGGCGGATTCCCTGTGATACACCATTTATATAAAGTTCAACTTCATCAGCGTTGTTGTAATAGCACCATAAATCTATCTGCTGTCCTGGCTCCCAGTTCCAGTGGGGAAAAAGATGCAGCACAGGTGTGTCGGTCCATTCTGACTGATATAAGTAATATACATCTTTGGGGAATCCGGCCAGGTCCACTATTCCGAAATAGGAACTTCGGGCGGGCCATCCGTAAGGAGTGGGCTCGCCTATGTAGTCAAATCCGGTCCATATATACTGTCCGGCCACAAATGGCTGACTGTTCAGGAAGATGAGGTTCTCTTCATGGTGGTTGCCCCAAGGGGTGCATACATTGTCATACGCCGAGCAGGAAAAGGTCTCATTGAAATAGGGACGGTCCCATCGTGCGGGACGGGTCATCATCTGCCCGGACGGCATCTCATAGAATCCTCTTGTCATAAGAGCTGATACACTCTCGGTGATGATGAAGGGCTTGCCCGGGAATAGATTCGGTACGCTCGGCACATTCGCGTTATGGTAGTTAAAGCCTATGACGTCAATGGCTCCGGAGCGGAATAGGTGGTTGCCGGGACTGGGTTCATTGCAGCCCGCAGTAATGGGACGGGTGGGGTCAAGCTCCCTGATTATTCCGGCCAGCCTGGCTGTAATAAGTGAGTTTACTGACATTTCGCCTTCCTGAGCCAACTCATCGGCACTATGTCCCATATTAAGTATGAGGTTAGCCTGCTCAAGGGAGAGTGTGTCGGCGCGCGCATCAGACCACTGCTCCAGGACCTCATTGCCTATACTCCAGAGTACTATGGATGGATGGTTACGGTCACGCACTACCATATCGGTAAGGTCTCGTTCGTACCAATCATCAAAGAAACGGGCATAGTCGCGGTCGGTCTTGCGGCGACGCCACATGTCAAAAGCCTCATCCATGACAAGAAATCCCATTCGGTCACACAGGTCAAGCAGCTGAGGTGATGGCGGGTTATGCGAGCAGCGGATGCCGTTGCAACCCATAGCCTTGAGTATCTCCAGCTGGCGCTCCAGGGCTCGTACGTTTACAGCCGCACCTAAGCAACCCAGGTCATGATGGTTGCATACACCGTTTATCTTTACATTCTTGCCGTTGAGCCAGAACCCGCTTTCTGCACGGAACTCAATCGAGCGGATTCCGAACGGGGTTTCATAGCGGTCAACGCATCTGCCATCTACAATTACCTCTGTCACAAGGGTGTATAGATATGGATTATCAAGACTCCAAAGAACGGGTGATGAAACTTTCATGTCAAGTTCCGTAATGGCGCCTCCACTTGTGTTCAGCCGGTATGTTGTGCTTTCCCGGGAACTGACGCTCTTTCCGTTTACATCGGTTATGGTGTGGCGTACGGTAGCAAGAGCGGTGTTTCCGAAATTAAATACATCGGCCTTGACATGCACATCAGCTTGTCCGTCGGCATTGACGGTTGATGTTACGTATGTTCCCCATTGCTTTATGTGCACCGGATTGAGCTTGACAATCCGTACATCACGGTAAATACCGCAACCTGAATACCATCGGCTGTTGGGCTGGTCGGAGTTATCCACTCTGACGGCTATGGTGTTGGGGGCTCCCCATTTTATGTAAGGAGTCAGATTATAGCTGAAAGAGATATATCCGTAGGGACGTGTACCCAGCAGGTGTCCGTTTATATAAACGCTGCTGTTCATATATACACCGTCAAACTCTATCATGAAAATATTGTCTTGGTCCTTGGTGGAGACAGTGAACGTTTTGCGGTACCAGCCTATTCCTCCGGGTAGTGCACCACCGCCTGTACCGGACGGGTTATGCTGGTCAAAATCACCCTCAATGGCCCAGTCATGGGGCAGGTCAAGTGTTCGCCAGCCACTATCGTCAAAGCCCGGCTCCGCATTGGCTTGTGAATCGGAGTCAAGAGCGAACTTCCAACCCTGATTGAAGTTCACGGTCTCTCTTGCTGAGACGCTGGCCGTAAAGGTCATTACCAAAACGGCTGAAATAAAATAAAGGTGTTTCATCATGTGGCGAAGATAATCATTTTAAACTATCTTCGCATCCGAAAACCGCATTATATGGAGAGATTTCTTGCAAAAAGACTTTATGGTAAGGAGGATGCAGCAAAAGGGGGTACACGTCCCGCCATAATCATAGCCAAGGCAGGGGTAGCTCTCGGACTTGCGGTCATGATAGTTACTCTTGCGGTGACGCGTGGATTCAAGGGAGAGATTAGGGATAAGGTGACTGATTTTTCCCAACATATCCGCGTTTCCAATTATAGGACGGGTACAGGACTCATAGAGATACCGGTTACATGCAGTGACTCTGTCATTGATGCGCTGACGGCCTGCCCGGACATCATACATGTCCAGAGATATGTGGAGAAACCATGTATAGTACGTACAGATACTCTATTTCAAGGACTTATGCTTAAGGGAATAGGTCAGGAGTACAATCGTGCCTTCTATGAGAAGTATATGGTAAGCGGTGGCTTTCCTGACCCTTCCGATTCCATAGATACATGGATCATCCTTTCCCGGACGCATGCCCTCAAGCTTGGACTGGATGTGGGTGACAGAGCCGATGTCTATTTCATGCAGGAGAGGATACGTATGCGTCGTATGACGGTGACCGGCATTTTTGAGACAAACTTTTCCGAGTATGACAATCTGTATGGAATAGTTGACCGTTTATTGCTCCAGAGATTGAACGGCTGGAATGGCAATGAGTGCAGTGGTGTTGAATTGAGGGTTGCCGATGCGGATGATATGGAGAATGCATACAACCACGTGACACTTGTTATGAACAAGTGGGGGAATGAGATGGATGAACAGTATCTGGTGCAGTCAATGACTGACATGAATATGGGTCTTTTTGCATGGCTTGACGTACTTGACCTTAATGTATGGATTATTCTTGCACTTATGTTGGGTATAGCTGGTTTTACCATGATTTCCGGCCTGCTCATAATTATATTTGAACGTACGGCCACCATAGGTGTTCTCAAATCACTGGGGGCATCTGACAGGACTGTACGCAAGGTTTTCCTTAGGCTTGCATCATTTATAATCATAAAGGGAATGATTATAGGCAATCTGATAGGATTGGGTCTGTGCGTCATTCAGAAACTGTTCAGAGTTGTGCCTCTTGATCCTTCCAGCTACTACCTTGACTGCGTACCTATCCATCTTGGGGCGGGATGGCTTATTATACTTAATTCTGCCATGTTCATCATTTCTATGCTGATGATGCTTATTCCGAGTGCAGTAATTTCCAGAATTCTCCCCTCAAAATCTATCCGGTTCGAATAAAATGATGTAATTTAGCGTCACAATACTGTTATGGGGTATTAGCTCAGTTGGTAGAGCACTTGGTTCGCAATCAAGCGGTCATCGGTTCAAGTCCGATATGCTCCACAAATGGAGGGTTGCATTGTGGCCCTTTATTCGTGAAACATATTGTTTTGAGGAGTATATTATTACAGGATTGAAGTGAGGGCGGAACGTAATCCCGGCATAGGACAATTTGTATCACGCTCCACAATAAGGGTTTTGAGTCCGGCGAAAGGGCGTATTTCCTCTTCAATGTCTCTCAAAGTACGGTCAGTGCCGAAATATGCCGGTGCAAAATTCTGCCAAAACTTTATTGAGAGTTGTTTGTGCATGTGAAAGGTCTCTTCTATGAAACTCTCATCACTCAGACAGCAGCACAGATAGACCATTCCTACGTCAAAAAGGTAGTATCCGTAACAAAAATCACCCAGGTCTATGAAATAACGGTCAGTTCCGGAAAAAATGGCATTGCTGAATTGAAGATCACCGTGTAGGGCAGTATTGTTGTCCGGAACATCCGAAATAAACTGTCCTATACGCTCTTTCTGTCGTGTGCTGAAAAACGGGTTTTCGGTAAGCAGACGGTAATAACGGTCTTTGACACACTCGAATTTGTTTTTATCCACATGGACGGTATGCAGTTTCAGGCACATATCCGCAAACTCTTCAGCATATTGGCCTACGAGTTCAGGATTATCGGCTGTGGCGCGTGAATATGATTTCTTTCCTGGGATACGACGGAACCTGATGCCGTAGCGTCCTTCATCAGTAACCACATAATCACCTGGTTCAGGGGTAGGTATACCTAGCTCATATACCTTACGTGCAAGCATCATCTCGTCAAAAGGCTGCTGTATCTTGCCGGGAAAATATAGTTTGAGCATCAGGTCAGGATCCGTGATGTGGTCATAGCTTTCACCGTTGGCTCCACCTCCGGATAGCACGTAGTCATTGAGTGAAATCTTTGTGGCTTCCATTATTTATTGTTGAAGACCTGGTTTATCAGCATCTCAAATTCCTGAAAAGCAAATGTATCCTGCAATTCACTCAATGCATCAGCCAGACCACGGTAGTGCCATTCATGGTCTTTGGGGTCATTGACATGGAACAGGCTCCATAGAGCATCGCCCTGAACAGCATAGTCACGGGCTATGGCTCTCATATTGGATAGTTTGTCACCTATAGCAACAATCTTGGCGTCACGGGAAACTTTTGCCAGGCGGTTTATTGCAGCTTGTTTGCGGTCATGCCAGCTTTCAGTTTCGGAGCGGCTGTCAAATACTACATCGGTTTCGGATGATACCAATGAAGCAATCCTCTCACCGAATTCTGCTTGAATCTGTTCAATAGTGACGTCAGTATCCTCAACAGTGTCATGTAAAGCAGCAGCAGCTAGTATCTCCTGATCAGAGGTTATTGTAGCAGCAATAGATACTGCTTCCATGGGATGAACTATGTATGGAAATCCTTTGCCGCGCCGTTCTGTCCCAGCGTGTGCCCGGACCGAAAAAACTATGGCACGGTCAAGTAGGGTGGTGTCAAGAGGTTTGTTGGCCATTTTTGCTAAAGGAAATTTAGTTTTGGATCTCAAAAAGGTTGAGGAAACCTGTCATCATAAAAACCGACCGGATATCATTGTTTATAGCCTTGACTATAACTTTACCGCCTTTTGATGCAGCAGCTTTACGCAGAGACAGGAAAAGACGCAGTCCGGAACTGGAAATGTATTCCAATTGGGAACAGTCAAGTATGACCGTTCCGTCGGCCAGTTTAATGAGGCTTTCAAAATCACCGCTTATCTCTTGGGATGCCGGTGTGTCCAAACGTCCTATCAGCTGGGCGGTCGTCACATTGTCCTGTGTGTTGGTTATTACTTCCATAATCTTTTATTTTGTTTGGTTATTGATTCAGTTGTCAGTCATCGGTGTCACCCATCAGTATGACAAGCCTGTCACCTGTCATGAGTTTCATGCTTCCATGCGGCACCAGATATTTGTTGTCACGGCGCACCATTATGACACGGATGCCATGCGGAAGATGCAAGTCTCTTAGGTTTTCACCGTTGATAAGGTCCTCTTGGCTTACTATGTGGTCACGTAGCATTCCCATCTCATCGGGTATTTCCATGCCGAATGTCTCCACTTCAGGGTCATCATCTATACTCAGGTTGAGCAGACGCGCCATTGGTGTGAGCGTCATGCCCTGTAGCAGCAGCGAAAGGAGCGTTATGGTGAATACTATGTTGAATATCTCAATTGAACCCTCCACTCCTTCCAATACGGTGTAAAGGGCAAACAGTATGGGACCGGCACCCTTTATCCCTACCCATGATGCAAGCATCTTGGCTCTGAAAGTGAGTCCTTTGAAAGGCAGCAGGCTCAGTATAATGCCGGCAGGACGGGCTATGATCATCAGGAACAGTCCTATCAGAAGAGCAGGCCACAATATGTTCTCCATCTGTGACGGCTTGGCCAGCAGTCCCAGAAGCAGGAACATCATAAGTTGTGCAAGCCATGTGATTCCGTCGGAGAGCAGCAGTATATCCTTCTTGAACGGCAGGTCCTTCATGTTGCCTATTATTATGGCGGTGACATACAGCGAAAGCAGCCCGTTACCTCCTATGAATGATGCTGCGCCGTTGGCAAACAACGCTATGCTCAGTATCATAATGGCGTAAAGCGGACTGTTCTGAAGCCTGATATTCCTGAGCAGCCAGCGTGTGGCGTGTCCCAATGCAATACCGATACCGAAACCAATGATTATCTGCTTTATCAGGACCCAGAATCCAGTCAGTAATATTTGCCATGATACGGATGCTCCGGTCACGTTTTCAAAAGATTCGATGATCTGTACCAGCAAAATGGTAAGTACGTATGCCATGGGGTCATTGCTGCCCGATTCCAGCTCCAGCAACGGTCCCAGGTTCTCCCTCAATGTGAGTCGCCGGTTGCGCAGGATGGAGAATACCGATGCGGAATCGGTTGATGAAAGTACTGTTGCCAGCAGGAAACTGCCAAAAAGGGTCTTGCCATTGCCTAACCTGTCACCGAAAGTGAGCCAGATGAATGATCCTGTAACAAGTATTGTAATGAAAACACCCAGAGTTGACATGGATATACCTTTCCTTATTATAGGACGGGTCTCTTTGAGCGATGTCTCCAGACCACCGGAAAGCAGTATTATGGTCATGCACAGATGGCCTAGGAACTCTGCCATGTGCAGGTTGTCTATATTGATACCTAAACCGTCCTCGCCGGCCAGCATTCCTATGATAAGGAACAGCAGCATGGTGGGAACTCCGAACCGGGTTCCTAATTTTGCCGTCAGTATGGCTACAAACATCAGTAGTGAAACCAGCAGTATGAGATTGCCCGATGAGAGGTCTATGTTGAATATTGATAAGGGAATCGTCATTTGCTGAGTTTCTTTATAAGAGTAAAGACATTATGTCCGTCTGTACGTTCGTAGTTGATATGGTCCATAATCTTACGTATAAGATGTATTCCCAGTCCTCCTATTTCGCGGTCCTCGGCGCTAAGGGTGGTGTCAACCGCAGGTCTGGCTGTCGGGTCAAATGGCGTTCCTGTATCAGAGATTATGAAAAACATTTTTTCTCCGTTGGACTTTGCCTCAATAGTAATATCGCCCTTGGTGCCGGTGGGGTAGGCATAGTTAATGACATTGGAAACAGCTTCTTCCAAGGCAAGGTTTATCTGCATGGATTCGGACATGTCAATTCCGTTAGCATTACACACGTCATCAATGAAGGCGTTGAGCCTGGGAATGCGTTTTATGTCATTGGTCAGGGTAAGGCTACGCTGAAATTTAAAATCCTTTTGATGCAAGGTGTATTGGATGGCCAGCATGGTAAGGTCATCACTCTGGTCAGCATTTCCAACAAACAGATGTACGGCATCGGTCATGCGGTTTATAATAACTGTTGGCGAAAATGTGCCGTTCTGTTGCAGTTGTTGCGTCAATTCCTTGATACGTGTCATACCGTACTGGCGGTGCTCTAGGTCCTCAGCTTCGGTCAAACCGTCAGTGTAGAGGAATATGCAGGTGTCAGGATCGATGACACTCTCTTGCAGACTGTATTTCCATTCCGGCATGACTCCCACCGGAAGGTTGGAGTCAACAGGCAGCATACCTGCTCCTGTGTTGCCTATAAGTATGGGTGCGTCATGTCCGGCATTACAATAGTGCAGACGGCCTGTAGGCAGGTCCAATACTCCTAAAAACAGGGTTACGAACATATTAGACTCGTTATCCTGTGACATGATGTCATTCAGGTTTGACATTATCTTATCCGGTGACGATTCATGAGCCGATATGGTTCTGAACAGCGCTCTGGTGACCATCATGTAAAGTGATGCCGGAATACCCTTGCCCGACACGTCGCCAATACAGAAAAACAGTTTCTCTTCACGGATATAGAAATCAAACAGGTCACCGCCTACCTCTTTAGCCGGGGTAAGTTGTCCGAATACATCAATGTCTTCGCGTTCAGGGTATGGCGGATATATCTTGGGTATCATGGCCATCTGAATGGCACTGGCAATCTGAAGCTCACCTTCAATGCGTTCTTTCTGCTCATTAAGCATCTTGTACTTGTACTGTCTTTTGGCAACCGAACGTAACAGCAGAATGAGCATGACTATTCCAAGTATTTGTAACAGTTTGACAATGACACCTATACGGCGTATGCCTGCAAATATCTCGTTTTCAGGAATAACTATAGACATGGACCATCCTGTGCGCTCCACAGGAGCAAAATAAATCTGACTGGTTACTCCCTGGTGCTTGATCCTTCTGTTGCCATAATGTCCGGAGAGCATTGAATGACTTATGTCGTTGAATGTTTCATTGTCAGCCAGACTGTTCCGTTGCAGGTCCTGGATACTGGTATTCATGACCAATGTCTCTACCGGGCAGACCATAATCTGACCGCTTCGGCTCAGTAAAACACTGTATGCGTTGGGGTAAACAGATATGTTGCCAACGAGTTCATTTAACCAGTCAAGGGAGATGTCCGCAGTGATGACTGCCGCAACATTGCCTTTGGAGTCACGTAACGGAAGAGAGTAGGTGGTCATGAGCATCTCGCCTCCTCCCTCATCGATGTATGGTTCTGACCAATATCCGGTATCAAGTTCTATAGGTTTTGTAAACCACTCCTGTGAGGGATAGTCATACTGAGTGGTGGCCAATGATTTGAGTTTGATCTCACCTGTTCCGGATTCGCGGTAGCAATACGGAGCGAACAACTCGTGCCGTTTGTTATAGCCAGGTACAAAAGCAACTGTCGAGCCTACTACTACAGGATTGTCATGAACTATGCGTTGTGTGACACGACCCATACTATCGGGAACTTCCAGACACCATTGTGCAATCCATACGCTGTTTCGTACGGCAGCTTCAGCCTGATTTATGATGTCCATTATTCGGACTTTGGTGGTTTCCAACTGGCTCTCTGCGCGCATGGAAGCCTCTTCCTTGATGCCTTTCTGTGAGTAAAAGTACTGGACAATGGATGTGGCCTCAAGCGTAAGTGCCGCAATGATTATCAGCAAGAGTCCCGCACGTGCAGATTTCTTTTCTATATCCGTAAGTGTATGTGCCATAGGGACAGGTCAGTTGTCGGTGTTCATAAAAGGCAAATCCTTGGATTGTTCCATCAGGAAATCAGCCATTGTGGCATTGCTTTCAGATACGCCGTTCAGTAGATCAAACATATATTTGATACCAGCCTTTCCTCCTCCGTTCTTGAGAATGAATGCTATGCACAGGTCTTGGGGACCGATGGATGACGAAATGATGTCAAGATCAGTTAATCCAATCTGATAGCATGCTATCTGATAGGCACCTTCAGAGTAGTTTTTAATCATACTGACGATATCTCCCAGTGTGTTGAGGCCAAGTCCTCTGAAAACTGCAAGATATGGCATAAGGGAAACATCCTGAATCTCAGCCTGATTAATGGCGGCTATGCGCTTGTTAAGCTGATCGAATGGATTGAGTTCCAAATAACTGCGGAAAGAATCTCCGTCAATCGGAACCTCGTCCAGATTGCCGGAACGCACCAATGCCTGGACACGGCGGCGGTAATCAGTCAACTCATTGCGTATTTTGCTGAACTCGTCATCTACAAGTTCCAGCATTCCTGCCAGTCTGCTCATGTTGCGCATATAGCGCTTGGGAATCTCAACACCTGATTTGTATCCTGTGTCATGGTTCATATTGGCCCAGGCATGCTGCAGGAGTGTACGCATCTGAATTTCGAAACGATATGGAAAATCAGGAATAGAGCAGATATAATGCAATGAAAGATAACCGAAACTGTCTGTCTCGTGAATCTTGCGTTTGTCTATAGAGTTTTCCCAATCTATGGTGAACAGGCGTTCCACAGCAGATGCGACTTTGTCAACGTCATCCACGTAAAATGTTATGATCCTGAGTCCGATTATGTCCGTCAGGTCTGCAAGACTTTGGTACTTGTGTCCTTTAAGTTCGAGCTTGCCTGCTAATGAATCATACGACTTTATACGTGATTCTATAGCTGCAACAAGTAACCCGATGTCAGAAAGAGTCCTTTTCAGGGAATCTAACACTTGAGCTTCAACTGTCTTAAGACGGGGAAGGTTCTCTTTGTATTCTTGTAAGATTGCTTCACAGTGCGGGTCAAGATGTCTGTTTGTTGACATTGGCGTATATAGTGGGTTAGTCTTGCAAATATAATATAAAAATCTTATGTTATCTCACTCAGAATTTCCAGAGCAGGCCAACAGAGAGTGGATAATCTGCATAATAGTCATTGTTATGCTCAAATAGACCTATCCCTGTCCTTAGGTCTATGGCCAGGCCATTGGTCACGTAAATGTCATATCCCAACTGACAATTCAGGAAATTCTCCATATTATAATCGGATGTTGACGGTTTAAAATGAAAAGAGAGAGAGAATGCTCCCAAATCGAGACCTGCCCCAAGGCTCCATGTGAAGCGCTTGTTAAATAGATATGGATGGTTAAGGGAGCCAGAGCAATATCCAAGGTCGCCCATAAGTGAGAAACCGCCGTAATTACCGAATCTGTATTTGAACTGGATGACATCACGCACGTTATTTGTACGGAAATAATACTGGACTTGCGGTGAAACAGAATAATAAGGGAATCTGTCATCCGGCTTATCCCAATTATCAGCCACAGCCCATATCATTCCGGCCGATGCTGCCGCTACTGCCGCTACTCCTATCAACAGTGCGGAATCATCTATTTTATCCAGATCCAGTTCCGGCGATTTGGTTTGTTTTTTTTTATAACGTCCGTTATTGTTGGGATTCCAATTGTCATATTTGCGGTTTTTGTAGTAATGTGCTCTGTGCATTGCGTCAAACCAGAATATGTCGTGATAGATATCGAACAAATCAACCAATAGCATGGCGAGCATCGGATCGTTCGGATCTCTTGTCTTGTATATTTTGCCATCGTTATCAAGAGTGCTGTAAATGATGTTGTCAATTACCACCTCCTTGACCGGTTTCTCAACAGGCACAGGATCCAAGACCTCGGCAACTGTATCAGACATGATTATTTCATACATTACAGATTTTGTGTTGTCCTTGTACAGAAAATGGAACTGGGCGGTAACTTCGGCCGGACAGTTCTTGTACATGGTCAGATAGTCTTTCCCGTCTTGGGCTGTCTGGACCACTCCCCACACCATAATGTTTTGTTTTTCATTCTTTTTTCCGAATGCTGCCGTTATGGGTAACAGCAGAATAACCAACATCAGAACAGTATTTCTCATCATTGTGCTAATCAGTTTTAGTTGTCATCTGATACAGACTCGTTTTTTTCAAACCCATCATCCGTCGAAGGGGAATCCTCCAACAACGGAATAGGGTTGCGGGCACTTTGCCTGGCACCAAGTTTTTGTAGTTTTACGCAGGTCTGTATTATACTTTGTCCACTGGGCTGGAGTTTCTTGTCAGCCGCCTCGTATGCTTTGCTTGCATTCTCAAGAGACTTACCTATTGCTTTGTAGCGGTCCATGAATTGTCCCACACGATCCATCATCTCATTGGCCAGTTCATAGACTTTCTCGTGATTTTGGGCTTGTGCTATCTGAGTCCATGTCATGCTTATTATCCGCAAAGCGGCAAAAAGTGTCTGCTCATCGGCAATATAAACATTCCTGTCCATGGCATTTCTCCATAGGTCCGGTTGGGCATTGACGGCTGTCCAAAGTGCACCTGTGTTAGGAACAAACATGATTACGTAGTCCATGCGGACCTTTGGGGGTCTGACATACGATGAGTAATCCTTGCAGGACAGTTCCTTGATATGTTTCTGAATACTTTCAATATGAGCTTTAAGGTATTTGATGCGTGTCTCTTCATCATCAGCGTTCACATAATCCATAAAAGCTGTGAGTGATACCTTGGAGTCTATTATCACATCCCGTTTCTGATCAAGATGAAGAATAACATCAGGACGCATACTCCGTTCTTCGTCAGTACGCACCAAATCTCCGGCTGAATCACGTATGGATGATTGGAGATCATAATGAACCCCTTTGGTCAGTCCCTGGGACTCAAGCAGTTCATCAAGTATTATTTCGCCCCAGTTTCCCTGCACGCGACCGGCATGACGGAACACTCGTGTAAGTTCGTCAGCGCTTTCCTTGGCCGCGGCACTCTGTCGCATCATGTTTTCCGCCTGGATCTTGATTTCACTGCTTATGGATGTCTGTTTTATCGTGTTCTCCTTCATGGCCTCTTTCATGCTGTCAATGGTTTCTTTCAGAGGATTGACTATCTGCCCAAGACTGGTATTGCTTGACATGGCGAATTCCTCCTGACGGCGTTTGAGCATATCTTCGGTGGCTGATTTCATCTGGGCTGTGACTTTGGCGATTGTTTCGTCAAACTTTGCCTGCTGAGCGGAGAATGCCTCCTCATGGCGTTTCTCTTGAGCGGATATCATATCATCGCATGCTTTCTGGCGGGCATCAAGTAGTTCTTGCATGTGTTCCTGCCATTCAAGCCTGGACCTTGAAGTGCGGGATTCCCAATCTTCTTTGTCTCGGGCAGCCTGTTCGTTCAGGCTTGCAATGCGTGATTCAAGCACCTTGACTTGAGCGTCAAGTTCATGCTCTCTTTTCCGGTTCCTACCAATCAGATAGCCTATGAATATTCCTATAAGGGCACATGTCAGGTAAACCAATATCTCCATGTCTGTGCGGATTTAAATCAGAATTTTCCTGCCTCGGAGGGAGGGAGTGGACGGCAATTGTAACCGGATGACATGGTTTCACCGTATGCCCCGGCTGTCATGAGAGCCATAAAGTCACCGCGGTGAACTTCAGGAAGCATCTCATCCTTACCGAATATGTCCGAAGATTCGCAGATGGGGCCAACCACATCATATCTTTGGAGCGGGCCGTTAGAGCTTATGTTCACTATCTTGTGATGTGCACCGTAAAGGGCGGGACGGATAAGTTCAGTAAACCCGGCATCAACTATGGCGAATTTTTTGATTGTCCCTTGTTTTACGTAAAGAACTTTTGTGACAAGACGACCACACTGAGCCACAATGGCACGACCCAGTTCAAAATGAAGCTGCTGGCCGGAGCGCAATTTGAGCTCGTCACGAAAGATACTGAAATATTGTTTGAAGTCAGGCACGGGATTTAGTTCAGGGTTCTCATAGTCTACCCCCAGTCCGCCGCCTACGTTTATGCTATTCAGCTTGATTCCATTTGTTTCGAGCATATTCTGGAGCTCGTTGACCTTGCGGCATAGCAGGCGGAACGGTTCCATGTCCATGATCTGTGAACCTATGTGGAAATGCAGTCCCTCAAACTCGAATAAAGGATTTTGCTGCGCCTTGCGTATTATGGGCAGCAACATGGGAATTTCTATTCCGAACTTGTTTTCAGCCTTACCAGTGGTTATGTTTGCGTGAGTGTGCGCGTCAACATCGGGATTTACCCGCAATGCTATGTGTGCGGTTTTTCCCAAAATCATGCAACGCTCGGCTATGACATCCAGTTCAGCCTCGGATTCCACGTTGAAACAAAGGATTCCTGACCTAAGGGCCAGATCAATTTCCCAGTCAGCCTTGCCTACACCTGCAAAAACTATTGATGATGCAGGGAATCCATTGTCCAGTGCAGCTTGTATTTCACCACCGCTCACACAGTCTATTCCTAAGCCGTATTCATTGATACGTTTTAGCAGCAAAGGGTTTGCATTCGCCTTGATAGCATAATGAACATGCCAGTCAGGATTGGTGGCAGTCCACTCCTTTATTTCCTTCAGAGTGTCCTCCAATATCTCCAGATTATACTGGTAGAATGGCGTTCGCATACTTACTTGTTGTTGAAGAGTACATTACTGAGGTGCTGGAGGGCAGCCTTCTTGTCTGTTCCTTTAACCAGGAATGAAATGTTGTAATTGCTTCCACCGTATGATATCATTCGCACGGGAATGTCAGCCAAAGCATCCAGCGCACGTGATTCAAATCCCAGATTCTCCCAAACCATATCGCCTACCACGCAGATAATGCACATGTCCTTGTCAACGGTCACAGTACCGTATTTCTTTAGTTCGGCTACTATGTCCTCCAGGTGTTTCGTGTTGTCTACAGACATGGAAACTCCCACCTCTGATGTGCAGATCATGTCAATCGATGTGCGGTAAGACTCAAATACTTCGAAAATTTTTTTTAGAAAGCCGTGAGCCAGAAGCATACGACTGGATTTGATTTTAATTGCTGTGATGTTCTCCTTGGCCGCCACAGCTGCTATACGGCCAGGTTCGGAATGGTTGTCAATAAGTGTGCCGGGAGCATTGGGCTCCATAGTGTTGAGCAACCGTACAGGTATGTTGGCAGCCTTAGCAGGCTGAATGCAGGTGGGGTGGAGTATCTTGGCTCCGAAATATGCAAGTTCAGCTGCCTCCTCAAAATGAAGATGGCGTACCGGTTGGGTGTTATCAACAACACGCGGGTCGTTATTATGCATACCGTCTATGTCAGTCCATATCTGGATCTCATCCGCCTTTATGGCAGCACCAAGAATGGATGCAGTATAGTCACTGCCACCACGTTGCAGGTTGTCAATGTCATTCTGTGCGTTCCGGCAAATGAAGCCTTGTGTTATGAATATCTGCATGTCGGGGACAGACTCAAGGGCTTTTGCGGCGTGTTCAGTAATGAAGTTCATGTCAGGCTCTGCATCAGCATCGGTCTTCATGAAGTCCAGGGCAGGCAGGAGAGTTGCCTTGACACCCTGCTCTTTGAGATAACAGGTAACCATGTAGGTCGAAATCAACTCGCCTTGTGCCAGTATGATTTTCTCTTCTTTCTCCGTAAAGTTATCTTTGGAGAATGACTGCAGGTATGAAAACTTGTCTTCAAGAAATTTTTGTACATCATCCTGATTCTCTTTCCTGGAAAGCAAATCAGGAACATGGGCGTAATACTTGGCGCGCAAGCGATTTATCACATCGTCTGCACCAGCTTTGTTGCCTCCGTAAAGGTATTGGGCTATTTCTACAAGTGAGTTCGTTGTACCTGACATGGCAGACAGAACGACGAGTTTTCTCTGATTGTCAGCGGTTATCAGGCGGCAGACATCCTTCATCCTTTGCGGGGAACCTACCGATGTTCCTCCAAATTTCAAAACTTTCATGTTATAATGCTGTTTTTCGGGTTATGCTATGATTGTATTGTTGTTTTCAGTTATGCGGACAGACTCTTCCGTGAGGCTTGTTTCGTCTTGTTCGCCGGTTTCGGAAATTCCGTCAGGGAGTATGGCATCAACAATAAGGCGCCTGCCTACACACTGAAATATCCTTCCTGGAAAATCATGCACCCATTGGAGATTATGGGTAATCATCACAACGGTGGTTCCTTTATCACCTACTTTCCGAAGTATTTCCATTATTTGGCGGCCGGTATCAGGGTCAAGGTTGCCTGTGGGCTCATCCGCCAGTATAAGCTTCGGATCATTCAGAAGAGCACGTGCGATACATATTCGTTGCTGTTCTCCACCGGAGAGTTCGTGTGGCATCTTGTATCCTTTTGTTTCCATGCCGACCATGTCCAGTACTTGGAATATCTTCTGGTGAATCAGTTTCTTGTCTTTCCAACCAGTTGATTTCAGTACAAAACTGAGATTGTCGAACACATTCCTGTCAGTGAGTAGCTGAAAATCCTGAAATACTATCCCCATCTGACGGCGCAACTTGGGTATATTTCTCTTCTTAAGGTTTTGCAGACTTGTATTCAGGACAAATGCATGACTGTCCGGCATTGGGCAAACAGCCTCGAGCTCAGCATAGATTGTCTTGAGAAGACTGCTCTTGCCAGACCCAACCTTCCCGATCAGATATACGAAATCACCCTCCTGAACAGTGAAAGAAATATCACCGAGGACAAACATGTCTCCCTGACGTATTTCAACATTATGGTAATCTATGATGTCCATTATTGCTAAAGGCTTTATTCCTTGTGTCGTTTCCTGAGTTCGGTCGCCAGTTCTTCAATCCGATGACCCTTGGAGGTCAGAAGCACTATGAGGTGATAAATCAGGTCTGATGCCTCGTAAATGAGCCGGTCGTCAGTACCGTTGGTGGCCTCTATGACAGTTTCTACTGCTTCCTCACCCACTTTCTGGGCCATGCGGTTTACTCCACTTTTGAATAATGAGGTGGTGTACGAGCCTTCAGGCATTTCCTCATGGCGGCGGGAAATGAAATCCTGAAGAAATGAAATGAAGTTAAGATCCGCCTGATTGTTCTCACCCCAGCATGTATCTTTGCCAGTATGGCATACGGGTCCATCAGGATGAGCTTTGATAAGGAGTGTGTCACTATCGCAGTCAATAAGAATCTCCTTAACGTGAAGGTAGTTCCCGCTTGTCTCCCCCTTTGTCCACAGACATTGTCTGGAACGGCTCCAGAAAGTCACCAACTTTGAACTGACAGTCTTCTCAAAAGCGTCTTTGTTCATATAGCCCATCATCAGGACTTTGGATGTTACATTGTCCTGTATTATGGCAGGTACCAGACCTTTGTTTTTCTCGAAATCAATCTGCATATACGTATAATTATAATCTAATTGATATACTCTGGGTGCAAAGGTACTGCTTTAATTCGGGAATCGGTATCTCATTGAAGTGAAAAACACTCGCGGCAAGTGCTGCATCTGCATGACCCTCAATGAATGCATCTCGGAAATGTTCTTTGGTGCCGGCACCTCCTGATGCTATTACAGGTATGCTGAGTTCATCGGAAAGCTTGCGTAGTGCTTTATTGGCGTAACCTTGTTTAACGCCGTCATGGTCCATGCTGGTGAACAGTATCTCGCCTGCACCCCGTTCATTGGCTTCATGTGCCCATTCAAACAGCATGCGGTCTGTAGGTACGCGGCCTCCATTAAGGAAACATTGCCATCCATCCGGTGTCTGCTTGCCGTCTATTGCCACCACGCATACCTGTGAACCGAAGTTTAATGCTATTTCATCAATCAGTTCCGGACGCTTGAGTGCAGCCGAGTTTACTGATACTTTATCCGCTCCCGCCTTAAGCAAACGCTCCACGTCTTTCAATTCGTGAATGCCTCCACCTACGGTGAACGGAATGGATATGTTTGAAGCTATGCGTTCAACCAGTTCTGTAAAGGTTTTTCTGCCTTCAAACGATGCCGTTATGTCAAGGAATACAAGTTCGTCAGCACCCTGCTGACTGTATAGTCTGCCCAGTTCTACAGGGTCGCCGGCATCACGTAGGTTTACAAAATTGGTGCCCTTGACGGTACGTCCGTCACGTATGTCCAGGCAGGGTATTATTCTCTTTGCTAACATATTGTCATTCTTGGCTGAGTCGGGAAAGTTGGTCAAGGGTTATATGACCCTCATAATATGCCTTGCCTACAATAGATGCCGGCAGTCCGGCCTCCTTCAGGTCAATCAGGTCCTTTACGGAACTTACGCCTCCACTGGCTATCAGATGTATGCCTGGAAACTCCTTGAGCAGGGATTTGTAGAGTTCTAAGGCCGGGCCTTGCAGCATACCGTCGCGGTTGATGTCAGTGCAGAGAACCCGGGTTATGCCTTTCTGCATATAATTGCGTATAAAGTCACAGAGTGTCAACTCGCTGTCCTCTTTCCAACCGTTGACCGATATTTTGCCATCACGGGCATCGGCTCCAAGTATCAGATGCTCCGGTCCAAACTCATCAATCCATTCGGCCATAAGTTCCGGACGGGTTACGGCGGTGCTGCCTATAGTTACCATCTGCGCTCCGCTTTCCAATGCTGTTTCCAAGTCAGCTCTGGTTTTTATGCCGCCTCCAAAATCTACAATAAGATTGGTGTGTCCGGCTATTGATTCCAGGGTGGGGTAGTTCACTATATGTTTGCTTCGAGCACCATCCAGATCAACCAGATGTAATCTTCTTATGCCGGCATCCTGAAAGCGTAAAGCCATATCCAGCGGATTGTCGCTATAGGTCTTACAGACGTTGTAGTCACCCTTGGTGAGTCTTACGCATTTGCCGTCTATTATATCTATTGCAGGAACAATCTCCATGATGCTATATGTCAAGAAAATTTTTAAGAATCCGTTCGCCTGCGTCACCGCTTTTCTCGGGATGGAACTGAGTCGCATAGAAGTTGTCCTTCTGGAGCGAAGCGCTGAACGGGAGTATGTATTCCGTTTTTGCTGCGGTCCACTCACAAACCGGTACATAGAAACTGTGTACAAAATATACGTATTCCGGTTTTGTGAATCCTTTGAACAGTCCGTCCTTCGTGGTCTCTATGGTGTTCCAACCCATGTGCGGCACCTTGTCTTCATGGCGCTGCGGCTGGAATTTGAGAACAGGTACATCAAATATGCCCAGACAGTCGGTACGGCCTTCCTCGCTGTGGCTGCACATAAGCTGCTGGCCAAGGCAAATACCCAGAACCGGTTGTTTCAAATCCTTGATTATCCGGTCCAGGCCGTGCTCACGAAGGTACCCCATTGTGGTGCTTGCTTCGCCTACACCCGGAAAAATCACTTTGTCAGCACAGCGCAACTGCTCTTCATTATCGGTCAGAATGGGATTGACGCCAAGCCTGCCCAGCGCACCTGTTACCGAACGTATGTTTCCGGCATTATACTTTACTATTGCAACATTCATTTGGAATGGGTATCTGTTTCAAACCGCGAATTTACTAAGAATCCGGCATAGCGCAATAAGGAGGTTGGCAAATGTAATAAACTGTTCCATTACACGAGCCATCTACTTTCTACCACCTTGCTACTACCTTACTACTACGAACCTACTACGAAGGCACTACAAATTCTGTTGGCGCTGACATAATCAGTCTGCGTTTGTAATTTGCTGATTTTGGTTGTC